>JADKIY010000006.1:300000-455997 GCA_016722575.1 Elusimicrobiota bacterium
CCCCGGCCGCCAGGTCCTCCATGAGCTTCTCGGCGTCGATCCCGTCCGCGAGGAGAAGGTACTTCACGTATTCGTCCATGGCGGGATAGGCCGTCAGGTCGACGCCTTTCCTTCGGCACAGGTCCTTCAGCCCGGCGTAGAAGTCGGCGTAGCGCCATTGGCCCGACCGGTAGGCCAGGCAACGAGCCAGGAGAGCGTCCGTTTCCGCTTTGGTGAGCGTCGGGGTCAGCGCCTCGATCAGCCGCGTTCGCTCCGCCTCCACTTGGCGAAAATCCAGCGATCGTTCCAGAGCGAGGGCCTTTTGAAAGAGCGAAATCTGTTCAGTCGTCGGCCCGCGCGGGGGGGAGGAAAATAAGAGGACGTAATCGCCCAGCGACGTTTTCCCTTCGCGGTAGGATTTGACCTTTTCGTCGAAAGCCAGCAAGGCCGGCGAAAAAACCCGTTTCTTTTCCGCTTCGATGCCGGACTTCAGCTCCTTCACCCAGGCCCGGGCACCGTCCAGTTTCGGGGCGGAATCCCGGTAGGCCTGGACGTTCGCTTGGTAGTGAAGGGGGTCGTCGATCCCCAGGATTCGGGGCAGTTTTCCCTGGGCCGTCAACGCCGCGTGGATGGGGCCGGAGATCTCGTTCTCTTTCAACAGATGGTCGGCCGTCGCCTCCACCGCCTGGCGGTTCGGAAAGTCCACGAAGGGTTGGAGCCGGATTTCCGCCGCCGCCCCTTCCAGGGCCACGAGATTCACCTGGCCCGATTGAATCAACGAACGCACGGCCTCCCGGATGTTCCGCTGGGCCTCCGGGTTCCTGTGCACGTCCTGAATGTGGACGATGACGGGACCGCGCGGCGAGGGCCGGGGGCCGAAGGAGACCTTGCGGATCGTGCCGTGGGCCGGGGACAGGGCGGACAAGAGCTTCGCCCGATCCAGGAGAAATCTTTTCGGGATCGACCGGGCGACGTTTTGGGACAGCGAGGGGGCCAAGGTTTGGGGGACCGGGAATTGACTCGCCAGGGAGAGATCCGATGGGGGGCCCAGTGAACGCGATGCCAGGAGGGCCGGCGCCTGTCGCGGGGAAGCCTTGCGGCGTTCGGCCCAGAGGTTCGTCTCCGGCGCATAGGCGAGCAGGCCATTGGTGGCCAGAAACACCATCGCCATCCCGCCGGAAATTGTCCTTTGGACCTGAAAGAATTGCATGGTTAGTTTATATACCAAGAACCAAGCAATGGCCTTTAAGTGCTTGTAACGAAATTGCAATATTCCGAATCTTACCCGACAGATTTCGTCGGCTTTTCATTTCACCACATCATCGGCGTACCCGCCTGAACTCTCACCGCCCAAAGAATTGAGGTTTTTTCTTTTACGCGTCGTCGCCGGCCTGTTTTTCCTCCAATTCGGCGGCATGAAGGTCTGTGACAGGTTCGGTGGTATCCCGCCAGAATTCGGCGGCCACCCCAAGCTCTTTTCCCTGTTCGGCGTGGCGGGAATTCTGGAATTCTTCGGCGGGTTTCCGGTCCTCCTCGGCTTCTTCGCCCATCCGGCGGCGCTCATTATCTCCCCCCACGGGGGCGGGGACAAGCCCTGCCTTAAAAAAGTCACCGTTCCTCCCAAGCAACCGCCGCCCTTTTAATGAAAAGGCCCGCCTCCCAAAGGGGCGGGCCTTTTTGTTGGATCGATTCTTCTTGGGTCTCGCAAATATCCCGTTCATCTATTATGCTTCTGCAATCCCCGCCGTCCCGAATGGAACGGGGGGCCATTCGCGTGTTGAAGGAGCGTCCTTTGAGAAAAATAATGATCGCGTTGTTGGTCGCTTTGACCGTGGTTCCGCCGTCTTTCGCCAAGAAAATTGAACCCGCCACGCCGGAGAGTTTTTCGGCCAAGGACATTGAACCCATGAAGTTGGCGGGCAAAGCCCCGGCCATCGTGGTGCCGGGTTACCGGGTTTGGTTCACGGTTCAGGACGGGGCGGCGGCTTCCTCGGGGGGCGGCGGCGGCGCCAAGGCCAAACTCAGCGTTTCCCTGAGCGGGGTGGACGAGGCTCTGATGGCGGAGATCGCCGACGCGGCTTTCGCGGACTTCATGGACCAACTGAATAAAACGGGGCGAACCATCATCGGCCCGGAGGAAGTCCAACAGTCGGAAGCCTGGAAGAACGTGACGCCCCTGGACAACCCCCAGTACGACGGGGCCAAGCCCGGCAAGGGGCTGGGGTTCCTGATCTTCTCGCCCAAGGCCGCCCCCCTGTGGGTCCACCACTTCGACGTTTTCGGCGGGGCCTCGGGCTTCAATCAAAAATCCACCAAGGCGATGTACAAGCTCTCCGCGGACAACAAGGCCGTGGTCATCGTGCCGAACGTGATGATCCGCTTCGCGCAGGTGTCGACGACCGGCAAATCCAATTATTCGCGCTACGCGGAAGTGGGCGTGGAGCCTTGGATGGCCGTTCAAATGACGAGCGGCGTTTACCAATGGTGGGCGAAGGTGGCCCGGCTCGGCCAGTCGTCCCCGGCGCTTCTCAAGACGGGGATTCAGCTGGACTCCGCGGTGGGCGAGATCGTGAAGTCCGACGAAAAACACAGCGACATGGATCTGGGTTTCGGCAAATATTGGAAGAGCGTCAAAGGCTCGTACTACTACAAAGCCGACCCGGCCAAGTACAAGGCCGAAGTCTTGAAAGGCATTCAGGCCTTCAACCGGGGCGTGGCCCAGGCGTTGGCCGAAACCAAAAAATAGGAGCTCCGGGTCGAGGTGACGCAAGGCGGTTGATCCCGACCGAAATCCTCGCTTCTCTTTGGCACCAAGAGAGGCCCGCTCCCAACGGAGCGGGCCTCTCTTTTTCCTTTCGCGTTAAAGGTTTGGCCCCCTCGCAAAAGACCTTTTTATCGTCTATGCTTCATGGAACGCCCGAAGGACCCCGGCGGTGCCGGGGGGATATCCGCGGCCCCGAGGCCCTCATGAGCTCCGACGAAAGCCAATACCGACAGATTTCCGAAGCGCCCACCAACCCCCGGGGAAAAGGCGCGGCCAAGGGCTTTGACGTGGGGGACCTCTACCAAGGGCCCGCCGCCGAGGGCGGCCCCGCTCCATCCGCCGGCATGGCCCTGGACGAGAAACTGCGCCAGGCCTACTTTTGGGTGGCCAACCACGCCATCATCAACCCCTTCTACGACATCGAATACAACGACGCCCCCCCGGCGGTGATCACGATGGGGGACGGCAAATCCCCCGTGTCCCTGCCGACGGACCAGAGCTACTCCAGCTTCGTCCTCCTGCCCCTGTTGAACTTCGCCGTTCGCAAGCGCTGTCTGCTCGTGGGCGGGCCGGGCCGGGGCAAAACCGCCAGCGCGGTTTTGATGGGCGTTCTGGCGGGCTATCCGCTGAAAGAACTTCGCCGGGCCATCCTGCACGGCCAGCCCCAAATGACCATCGCGGACCTTCTGGGCAACCCTTTGCCCTCGGCTTTGGTCGAGGCCAAGAGCGCGGACCAAATCCAAATTTCCTGGCGGAAATGGCTGAGCATGCGGATCAAGATCATCGACGAATACAACCGCATCCCCACCCGGACCCAGTCGGCGCTTTTGACCGTCATGGCGGAGAACTACGCCGAGATGTTCGACCAGACCTTCGAGTGTCCCGAGGCCGCCTGGTACCTGACGGCCAACGACGACGCCGGGGGGGGAACCTATCAGGTGATCGAGGCGCTCAAGGACCGGATCGACGTGGTGGTCAAGGCGCTCCATTTCAACAGCCGGTTTTTGAAGGAACTGCTGGAGCGCATCGAGCTCAACATCCGGCCCGAGGAAGTGGTGCCGCCGGAGATCATCTTCACCGAAAAGGAACTGGACGAGGCCCACCGGCGCATTTTGGCCGTGGGGGTGCCCGCGGCGGTGCGCCGGCGGCTGGAGTTCTTCGTCAGCTGGTTTGAATTCATGGAATCCGCCGGGCAACAGTTGGAATACAAAACCAAAGACACGCTCAAACTGGCGGGCGTGGATTTCCGCCAGGCGGCGGCCACGGAGTCCGGCAAGGACCGGCTGAAGGACCTGGGCCTTCAAACCCAAAACGGGTTGTCGGTGCGGTCCCTCATGACGGCGCTGGTCTTCGCCAAGGCCATGGCTTTTTTCCGGGGGAACGGCGAGGTGTCCCTGGAGGACGTGCGCCAGATCATGCCCTTCGTGCTCCACGACAAAATGACCCAGAACCCCGACGCGCCCTTCTTTGAACAGCCGGGCCACGGCGTGTTTCGAAGCGATAAGGTGGGGTGGATCCGCCGCCTCTTCGACCTGGCCTGCGCCGAGTACGAACGGCTGGACCTGGACCGCCAGGACCCCGTGGGGGACCTGGCCGCCCAGTTCGAGTCCGGCCTCGAGGGCTTGAAGGATAAGGAAGTCCAGGCCCGCCTGGCGCGCATCGTATCGCTCCTGGAAGAATGGTCCCGGGGCCGCAAATTTTACGGGCACATGTATGACGACGTGCTTCAGTTGAAATATCTTCACCAGCGCTACACCAACTATTTAAGATGGCTGCGTTGGAAGGGCGGTTAGCGGAGCCCCTGGCCGGGGTATTGGCCGCCCAACGGAACAACCTCAACAACCGCATCGCGGTCCTCCGACGCGGGCGTCCCCGGTTGACGGACGAAGTCCTCCATTCCCATTTCCACCTTTTTCTCTCTCCCCTGGCCGAGGCCCTGGCCGCCCAAACGTTGTTTTCCGAAAAAATACTCGAACCCCTGATCACACTGTCCCTGGAATTGTTGGCCCGGGGTGTTTTGGACGGGAGCGGGGAAGGTCCCGTGCCCCGAGCCTGGCGGGAAGCTCTGCCGAAGGCCGCCTGCCTCAATGACGATCCCCGAGGCACTGCCGCGGCGTTGACCAACGGCGTTCACAGCCTGTCGCGGATCGCCGGCGCCCGGGTGGACCCCTGGATCGACCGCCTGGGCCGGGCGGGGCCCCACTGTTCGACCCTGGACCTTTTTCGCCGGGCGGGCCTGGCGGCCGCCTGGCGGTCCGGCGTGGCGTCGGCCCGGGAAGCGGCGGTGAAAGCCCTGACGGAATTTCCGGAGGACTTGAAGCGTTCGATCATGGGCGATTTCAACGGGCCCGTGGATTGGTCTATTTTCGCCCGGGACCCCTGGGCCCCGCTGCCGGGGGAACCCCGGCGACTGCGGCTCGTGGGGTCGGTGGGGGGATTCATGGGCCTGGACGGGCCCTTCCAGGCGCCGCCCGAGGCGGGGCGAAACGACGACGGGCTTTTGTTGCGGGACGACAAACGGGTGTGGCGGGTGGACGCGGACCTCTTCGGCTTGACCCTGCGATCGGTTCCCGGCGAGGAATTTCGATCGGTGGGGAGCGGGGACTTTCAAACGAAATTCGGAAAAATCACGGACGCCGATGGATCGGCGCCCTGGCCGCTCGGGATTCCGCCCCTTTCCCAGTCGGCCCGGGGGGGAACGCTGTTGGTCGCCAGCGCCTATTCCCACAAGGGGTTCGTCTTCGCCCGGGCGGGGGATTCCCATGTCGACTAAACTGGAAAACCTGCGGGAAGCCTGGGCCGCGGCCTGGCCCAGGGCCCTGGCCCTCTGGAGCCCCTACGCCCGGCTCAGGGAACCCCGGTGGTGCTTTTCCGAAAAGGAAGCGGCGGAGGAGGGACTCACGGGAAGTTTCGCCATGATCCGGTTGGACGATCACGGCGTCGTCGTCAATTTAAAAACCGTCGCGGCCCTGGGGTTGGACGATTACGCCCTGGAAGTCATGGGCCACGAAGTGGGGCACCACATCTATTGCCCCGGCGACCTGTCGGACCAGGCCCGCATCATCGCCCGCCTGCGGGCCGCCCTGCCCACCCTGGAAAAACACGCCGGGGACCTGGCGAACATCTACGCCGATCTCCTGATCAACAACCGACTCCAACGGGAGGCGGGCCTCCGCATGGCCGACGTCTACCGCGTCCTCTCCGACCCCTCCAGCAAACCCGGCCCTCTGTGGACCCTGTACATGCGGATCTACGAACTGCTCTGGGGGTTGAACCGGGGAGAATTGGCCCGGGGGAAAATAAGCTCCGCTTTGGAAGGCGATGCCCAATGGGGCGCGCGCCTCTTTCGGGCCTACGCCCAGGATTGGGTGCGGGGGAGCGGGCGTTTCGGCGCTCTCTGTTTTCCCTATCTGTTGAGCGACAAAAGCGGGGAGTTGGAAAAAATAATGGCCCAATTCCACGACACGCGCCACGCCGCGGCCGGGAGCGGCGTTCCCGCCGGACTCTCCGACCTGGACCCCGACGAGGAAGGGGAGTCCGCCCACCCTTCCGAGGACCCGGCCCTGGGGGGCGTTCCCCGGAAAAAGGGGACGGCCTCCACCGCCCAGGGCGGCGGAGACGGCCAGTACCGGGAGCCTTTCGAATACGGACAGATTTTAAAGTCCATGGGCCTGACCCTTTCGGACCACGACATCGCCGTGGCTTACTACAAGGAGCGGGCCCTGCCGCACCTGATTCCCTTCCCCTCCCGAAAGGCCCCCGTGGGGAAAGACCCCCTGCCCGAGGGCTCCGACGCCTGGGACACGGGGGAGTCCCTCTCCGCCATCGATTGGTCGGAAACGCTGATGACGAGCCCCCGGGTCATTCCCGGGGTCACCACCCGCCAGCGGGTCTACGGTACCATGGAGGGCACGCCGCCCGCGCCGGAGCCCCTGGACCTGGACCTCTACGTCGATTGCTCGGGCTCCATGCCGAACCCCCAGACCCAATTGTCCTATTTGACCCTGGCCGGGACCATCGTGGCGCTCTCGGCCCTGCGGGCCGGGGCCCGGGTGCAGGCGACGCTCTGGAGCGGCCCCGGACAGTTTGAAACCACCGAAGGGTTCGTCCGCGACGAGAACCGAATCCTTCGAATCTTGACGGGGTATTTGGGCGGGTCCACCGCCTTTCCCATTTCCCTCCTGGGGAGCACCTACCGGGATCGAAAACCCACGGACCGTCCCGCCCACCTCCTTGTCATTTCCGACGACGGGGTGACGACCATGTTCGAGAACGACGAGTGGCGGCGGTCGGGCCTGAAAATCGCGGCCGAAGCCCTGGCCCGGGCCCGGGGCGGCGGCACCTGGTGCTTGAATTTGTGGGGGAACAACGCCTCCGGCGATCATTACGACCAAGCGAAAAAAATGGGGTGGAAGATTTTTACCGTCAAGGATTGGGCCGATCTCGTGGCCTTTGCCAAGGCCTTCGGCCGGACCCATTACGAGAAGGCGGGCCGACCGTGAGCTTTCCGTCGCTGCCCCTATTGACCCGTCGGCTGGCCGCCTGCCCGCCGGATTTTCTAGAACCCCCCCCGTGGGGAGGAGCGGGTTCCTTGAACGTGGCGGCGCTGGTCTACGACACCTTGGATTTCATGGGGGCTCCTCCCGCGGAGTCCACCGTCCTGGCGCCCTTCCTGGGGCCGGCGGAGAAAACGGAAAAACCATCGACCGCCCAGGATCGGCTGCGTCTCACGGCCCTGGCCTGCTGGTTGCTGAACGATTCCTTTTTCCGGGACCGGCGGGACTTGGCGCCGGCCGCCGCGGAATTCCTTCGATCCGGTTGGGGGGATTTGCCGTCGGTCCTCACCGCCCGGGACGCGGTGGCCGTTCCCGAACGCCGGGAGGAGCTGGCCCGACGGTTGTTGAAGGCCCTGGACCTCCGGCCCGAGGGGGAAACCCCGGCCCAGGCCGAGGACCGGTTGGGCGCCCTGGACAGCGTGGAACTGCGCCGGGTGATGGAGGCTTCCCGCCAGGCCCAGGAACGGGCCAAGAGCGTTTTGGAAGCCATGCGAAAGAAAGCCGCCCAAGAAGCCGCGGCCCAATACGGACGGGAATGATGGCCGCCCTCACCGACGCCGAACGATTTCCGCTCCTGACGCCCGCCCTGGAGAAAACCCTAAAAACCTACCGGGAACACCCGGCGGCCCCCCGCTTCAATTACGCCTGCGGCGATCGCCTGACCGCCGAGGGGTTGCGGCGCGTCCGGGCCTTCGAGTCCCAAATCAAAAGACGCCGGCCGACGGCGGAGGGCCTGCCGCCCTGGATCGAGGAGAAAGTCGAGGAATGGCTGAAGCGCGTTCCCTTTTACCGCGAACGGGGCGGGCGGGTGAAGGATTTTGAAAACCTGCCGCCGGTCGACCGGGAGAATTTGCTGGCAACGCCCTGGGCTTTCGTGCCGGACGGGAGGGCCCTGGACGACCTGATGGTTTACGAAACCACCGGCACGAGCGGCGCGCCCCTGGGAGTCATGTACCACCCCGAGGTGCCTTCCATGTATCTGGTCTTGCTGCGGGCGGCGCTCCGGGCGGCGGGGGTGGACCTCCGGGGCGGACCCGGCGTGTCCCTGCTCCTGGTCGGCGCCCAGGAGAAGGCCCTGACCTTTGTGAGCGGCTCCACGGTTCTGGACGGAGCCGGTTACGTCAAAGTGAATTTGAAACCCTCGGACTGGCGGCGGCCCGAAGACCGGGCAACGTATCTTTCGTTTTGTTCGCCGGAAGTCGTGACCGGGGACCCCGTGGCCTTCCAGGAACTGCTGGATTTGAAAACGGGGCTCCGTCCCAAAGCTCTGGTGAGCACCTCCATGGCGCTGTCGGCGGGCCTTCGGAAAAAATTGGAATCGGCTTTTCATTGCCCGGTGGTGGACGTTTATTCCATGACGGAGTGCCGGCCCCTGGCGGCCTCCACCGGCGGCGATTTTGAAATCATCCCCCCGGACGTTTTCGTGGAAATTCTGGACGACCGGGGCCGCCCCGTCCCGGAGGGCCGCCGGGGCGAAGTGGCGATCACCGGCGGTCGGAACGATTTTCTGCCCTTGATCCGTTACCGGACCGGGGACCGGGCCGCGCTGGTTCGGCGGGGCGGGCGCCGGTTCCTGAAGGGATTGGAAGGCCGGGCGCCGGTGGTGTATCTCGGGTCCGACGGGCGGCGGGTGCCCTCCATCGACATCGCCCGGGCCCTGGGGGCCCTTGCGCTCTCCCAATACGTCTTGCACCAGCGGGCCGACGGCTCTTTCCTTTTTAAATGCCCGAGCCCGGCGGAGCACCGTTCGGCCCTGCGGGCTTTGCTCGAAATGAAACTCGGGTCGAAGGTCCGGGTGTCCTTTGAAAAACTGACCGAGGCGGACCGGCGGGGGGGCAAAGTGATCCCCCATCGCTCCGACATCAAAAACCCCCGGGGCCCCCTGTGGTAAAATCCTCGACCATGGCGGTCCCGGCCTTGCTCATCACCCAGTGCCTCCAGGTGGATTTCGTCAAACCCATCGGCAAGCACGAACCCCTGCCCAACAAACTGCACGTGGGCGCCGACGAAGCCCGGCGCCTGCTGGGCGACCGGCCCGAGGACGGCCCCCTGGCCCGCACGGTCCGCTGGGCCCAGGAACAGGGGCCCGACCGCCTGGGCGTCCTCCACATCCGCGACTGGCACAACCCCGACGATCCCTCCCAACAGGACCATCTGCGTCAGTTCGGCGCCCATTGCCTGCGGAACACGCCCGGCGCGGGCTTTGTGTTCCCCGCGCCGCCGGCCAACCGCCCCGACATCGCGGTGGTGGATTCCCTCACGTTGAACGATTTCAACGGCACGACGCTCCAGGACCGGCTGGCGCCCTGGGCGGGACAACCGGCCCGGGTGGGACTCCTGGGCGTTTGGACCGAGGCCAAGATCACCTATCTGGCCTACGAACTTAAAACGCGCTATCCGACTTTTCGCCTCGGCGTTTGCTCGGCCCTGACGGCCAGTTCCTCCCGGGCCCACCACTTCATGGCCCTGGACCAGCTTCAACGCCTGTTGGGGGTGGAGGTCTTTTCCTCCGTCGGGGCCTTTGTGCGCTTTTTGGGCGGCCGGGACGAGGACTGGCCCTGGGAATCCCCGGCGGACCGGGGCGCGGGGTCCTTCACGGGCGTGGACAACCTGTCGGCCACGGACCGGGATCTTCTGAAGTATCTCTTTCGGGATTCCCGCCGGGCGGATTTCAAAGTGCTGGACGGCGGCTATTCGGGGAACGTCGTCCTGGCGGCCGAAAGCGAGGACCTGCACGGGCACCGCCAGGCCCCCCACGTGGTCAAGATCGGCCCCCAGGTTCCCATGGGCCAGGAGCGGGAGGCCTTTGAGAAAGTCGAGTCCGTGCTGGGGAACAACGCGCCCCACATCGACGAGTTCGCCGATTTCGGCGACCGGGGCGCCATCAAATACCGCTACGCGGCCATGGGCGGCGGGTTCTCCACCACGTTCCAGAAGAAATACGCCGCGGGCCTCCCGCCCGAGAAAACCCGCTATTACCTGAACCAGGTGTTCCGGGAACAGCTGGGCCGTTTTTACCGGGCCGCGGAATTGGAAAAATGCAATTTGTTGTCCTACTATCAATTCGATCTTCCGGGCCTGGGCGCCCGCCTCCGCCCCCGGGTGGAGGCGGTCTACGGCGCCCCGGCGACGGGCGACGCCCTAAGTTTTTCCAACGGGGTTTCTTTTTACAACCCCTGCCGGTTCTACGACGACGATTTGCCCACGCTCCTGCCCCTCGCCGACGCCTCGGCCCGGTGGTCCTACGTCCACGGGGATTTGAACGGGGCCAACATCCTGATCGACGGGCAGGACAACGTGTGGCTCATCGATTTCTTCCACACCCACCGGGGCCACGTCCTGCGGGACCTGGCGAAATTCGAAAACGACCTGCTCTATATTTTCACCGAGGTGAAGTCCCCGGCGGAATTCGACCAGGCCCTGCGCCTGACCGACCATTTGATGTCGGTGGAGGATTTGGCCCGGCCCCCGGCGGATTTGCCCGCCGACATCACCCACCCGGCCCTGCGCCGGACCTTCGAGACCCTCCGGGTCCTTCGTTCGTTTTATCCCGAATTGATCCAGGCCCACCGGGACCCCCTGCAGTTGCACATCGCCCAACTGCGCTACGCGGCCCACACCCTGAGCTTCGACGAGTCCAACGACTTTCAAAAACGCTGGGCTCTCTACACCGGGGCCCGCTGCGCGGAGCGGATCAAGACGTCGCTTCTCCGCACGGGGCCCTTGCGGATCGACTGGATCGACCCCCGATGGACGGCCGCCGGCGCCCTGGGCATCACCATCCTGCCCGGCCGTCGGGACGTGGGGCGTTCCCTGCCCGACGACGTGGCGTCCCTGAAGAGCCAGGGGGTGACCGACGTGGTGTGCCTGGTGCCCGAGGACGAATTGCGGCGCTACGGCGTGCCGGGGTTGACGGCGGAATACCGGAAGGCGGGGCTTCACGTGCATCATTGGCCGGTGGTCGACCAAAAAACGACGTCGACCGCGGAAATGGAAAAAATCGTGGCCGACGTCGGCGGACGGCTGGCCGAGGGCGCCCGGGTGGCGGTCCATTGCGTGGGGGGCCTGGGGCGTTCGGGCCTCGTGGCGGCCTGCTATTTGAAATCCCGGGGCGCCTCGACCGACGAAGCGATTTTGGAGGTGCGCCGGGTGCGGTCCCCCCGGGCGGTGGAGTCCGCCGCGCAGGAACAGTTCGTGACGAATTTTCATCCCCGATAGCTCAAAGGAAATCCCATGACCCTGATAAACTGGAAGGCTTCGCCCGGAGACCGGATTCCCGCCGGGGACCAAAACCGCCCCCGCTATTTGGTGGACGGTCGGGCGCTGCCCTGGGACGGACCGTCCTTCGAAGTGAAATCCCCGGTGTTCGAAGAGGGGCCGGGCGGCTGGGCCCCCCGGTCCCTGGGTCGATGCGGGCTTTTGGACGGCCCCACGGGCTTGTCCGCCCTGGAAGCGGCGGTGCGGGCCTACGACAAGGGACGGGGCGCCTGGCCCACGGCCACGGTCGCCACCCGCGTGGCCGCCCTGCGGAATTTCCTGGGCCGGATGAAAGGGCGCCGGCTGGAAATCGCCCGCCTGATCTGTTGGGAGGTGGGGAAACCCTGGGCCGATTCCCTGGCCGAGGTGGACCGGACGGTGATCTACGGCGAGCAGACCGCCGCCGCCCTGGAGGAATTGGACAAACAGGGCCGGGACTATTTGGTGAGCGACGGGTTTCGGGCCCGGGTGCGGCGCTCGCCCATCGGCGTGGGTCTCTGCATGGGCCCGTACAATTATCCGCTGAACGAAACCTTCGCCACGCTTTTGCCCGCCCTGGTCATGGGAAACCCGGTCGTGGTCAAGTTGCCCCGGCTGGGCATGCTTTGCACCATGCCTTTGCTGGAAGATTTCGCCGCCAGTTTTCCGCCGGGGGTGGTCAACATTATTTCCGGGGAAGGGGCGACGGTGGTGACGCCCATCGTGGCGTCGGGCCGGGTGGATTTGCTGGCCTTCATCGGCTCGGCCAAGACGGCGGGGCAACTGAAGCACGCCCACCCGAAACCCAACCGGCTCCGCTCCGTCCTGGGCCTGGGGGCCAAAAACGCCGCCATCGTCCTGCCCGACGCCGACCTCGACCTGGCGGTCAAGGAAGGCGTGGCCGGGGCCCTCACCTTCAACGGCCAGCGTTGCACGGCGCTTAAAATCTTTTTCGTCCACAAATCCATCGCGGATCGCTTCGTGGCCAAAATGGCCGAGGCCGTGGCGGCCCTTCGCCGGGGCCTGCCCTTCGAGGACGGCGTTCAAGTCACGCCCCTCCCCGACGTCGCCATGGTGGAAAAAATGGGCCGCTACGTGGAAGACGCCCGGTCCAAGGGCGCCCGGGTGGTCAACCCGGGGGGAGGGGAAAAAGATCAAACGTTCTTTTCCCCGGCGGTGATTTACCCCGTGGCGCCTTCCATGGCCCTTTGGCGGGAGGAGCAGTTCGGCCCCGTGGTTCCCGTGGCGGCCTACGAATCCCTGGACGAAGTGATCGACTACCTGGCGGGGTCCGACCTGGGCCAACAGGCCAGCGTGTTCGGCCGGGACCCCAAAACCCTGGGCGGGTTGATCGACGCCCTGGTCAACCAAGTCTGCCGGGTCAACCTCAACGCCCAATGCCGGCGGGGGCCGGACACCTTTCCCTTCGGCGGGCGGAAGGATTCCGCCGAGGGCACCTTGTCCGTGACCGACGCCCTGCGGGTCTTCTCCCTGCGAACCCTGGCCGCGGGCGTGGACCGGCCCGACACCCGGGACCTCCTGGAACGGCTGGCCGAGGGCGGCTTTTCCCGCTTCCTGTCCCGGTGACGGCGCTTTTCAGCACGAGCACCGTGCTGTTTCGGGTGGCGGGCTACGCCCTGAGCCCGGTGGAATTTCTGGGCACCCTGCTGACGCTGTGGTCCGTGTGGCTGGTGACGCGCCGGAACGTTTGGAACTGGCCCGTCGGCAATTTGGGCGGACTCCTCTTCGCCTTCCTCTTCTATCAGATCCGACTTTATTCCGACCTGGTGGAGCAGATCTATTACATCGCCACCGGATTTTACGGTTGGTGGGTCTGGACCCGGCGGGGGGCCTCCGCCGAGCGGGAATTGGGCGTCACGATTGCCACGCCCCGGTGGCGCGCTGTTTCCCTGGGCGCGATTGTGCTCGGAACCGCCGTTATGGGATTCGTCATGTCCCGGGTGAATTTGTGGTGGCCCCTTTGGTTCCCCGAAACCGCCTCCTACCCCTATTGGGACGCCTTCACCACCGTGGTCAGTTTCACCGCCCAACTTTTAATGGCCCACAAGAAATTGGACTGTTGGCCCCTCTGGGTTCTGGTGGACGTCATCGGCATCGGGCTGTATTTTGTGAAAGGGGTGGTTTTCGTTTCTTTCCTCTACGTTGTTTTCCTGGGGTTGGCCCTGAGCGGTTGGCGCTCCTGGCATCGCACGAGGACGGCGTGACGGAAGGGTTGGTCATCGGCAAGTTCTACCCGCCCCACCGGGGCCACGGGTATTTAATCGACACGGCCCTCCGGAACTCGGACCGGTTGACGGTCTTGGTCTGTGAGAAAAAAGAGGAGACGATTTCCGGCGCCCTTCGGGCCCGGTGGATCCGCGAAATGGCGCCCGCCGCCCGGGTGCGCGTGATCCCGGACATCGGCGCCGACGACGATTCCAAGGCCTGGGCGCTGCACACCCGGCGGTTCCTGGGCTACCGGCCGGACCTGGTGTTCACCTCCGAAGGATACGGCCCCGTCTTCGCCCGCTATCTCGGGGCCCGGCACCGAATGGTGGACCGGGGTCGAACAGCCGTTCCCATTTCCGCCCGCCAAATCCGCTCCGATCCCGGAAAATATTGGACCTATCTTTCCCCCGGGGCCAAGGCCCACTACGCCAAACGCGTCGTGGTGTTGGGGGCCGAATCCACCGGCAAGACGACTCTGGCCCGGGCCCTGGCGTCTCGATTAAAAACCAACTGGGTGCCCGAATTCGGCCGCTATCATTTCGAAGGGAAGGCGTTGGCCGGAAAGCCCCTCCGCTGGTCCGACGAGGATTTTATCCACATCGCCCGGACTCAAAACCAATGGGAAGAAGCCCTGGCCCGGACCTGCCACCGGTGGCTCGTCTGCGACACCAACGCTTTTGTGACGTTGGTGTGGCAGCGACGCTATTTGGGGCGCGTGTCGCCGGAAGTCGAGCGGGAGGCCCGCCGGGGCCGTTACCACGGGGCCCTGCTCCTGGAGGACGATCTTCCCTTCGTGCAGGACGGCACCCGGGACGGGAAAAGCTTTCGACGGAGGATGCAGAAAATGTTGGTGGAGGAATTGAATCGTCGAAAAATCCCGGTGATTCGAATTCGCGGCCGGGGGCCCCGGCGGCTGGCGGCGGCTTGGGCGGCCCTCCGAGCATTGGAGTCCCGGGACTCGGGGACAAAACGGGAAAAAGTATAATCGGTTCGTGACGCTCCGACGAAAGATCCCACGATGTTGTATTCGCCTTTTGGCCCGCCGCCGCCCCTCGGCCCTGTTCGCCTTTATTCCTCTTCTGACCTTCGCTCTCTCCTCCCGGGCGGAGGAGCCCCGGCAATGGGCTTTGGGCCTGAACTATCCCGGCGCGTCCCTCCGATTACATCTGAACGAGCGATACGCCCTGGAAGGGCGGTTTCAGGCCGAGTCCGGCGTTTGGGCCGGAGGTTTTCGCGGGTACCGTTATTTTTCGACCCTGGGCCGCGTTCATCCCTTTGCGGGTCTCGAGGGCGATTACGTGGGGTTTAAGGAAAACAACGCCAAGGGGTCCGGAGTGGCCGGGATCGCCTTCGCCGGGGGGGAATGCTTTTTCGCCCGGCGTTTATCGGCCCAGTTGGACATGGGCGCGGGGTGGCTCGGACTTCAAGACGACGCCACGAGCATTACCGACGGCGGTTTGGAGTTCGTCATCAACGTCGGGGTGAACCTCTATTTTGGGAAAGCTCTTCACCGATGAAAAAATCCCGCTTTTTGCGGGTGGCCCTTCTATCGGTCCCGGCCCTGGCCGTTCAGGCGGGTTTTAATTTGGGCCTGACCGGGGCGGCAAAATCCCGGGCCAAACATCTCGAAGATAAAATCAACGCCGGGCCCTCGGTGGAATCCCGGATCAACACACCGGGCTGGGCGGATTCCCCCTTCATCTCCCGGGACGGACAGCGGCTGTATTTCATGTATTCCCGTTGGGATTTCGGGCCCGTCTTTTTGTCGACCGGCGGGCTGCCGGTCCTTCGGGGGCCGGACCGTCCGGGCCATCACAAGGACGACGTGAATCCCTACGACGACTCGGACCTCTACGTGGCCACCAAACGGGGCGACGGTTCCTGGGACACTCCGGTCAATATGGGGTTCAACAGCGCGGGGGGGGACGCCAGCGGCATGGAGCTTTCCTCCGGGACGTTTTTTGTGTGGATCAAACCCACCCTGCCTTCGGGCCTCCCGGACATTTATATCTCCACCCGGGACGCCTTCGGCCATTGGAGCGCCCCCGTCGGCATCAGCCCCCACATCAACACCGTTAATCTCGAAGACAATCCGCACCTGTGGCCCGACGGCAATTCCATGTGGTTCACCTCCGATCGGGGCGGGGGAGCGGGCGGGAAGGATATTTGGTTTTCCAGCAAAACGGCCGGGGTGTGGAACACGCCGGTCAACGCCGGCCCGACCTTAAACACCGCCGCGGACGAGGACCAATTTTGGGTCAGCCCCGTGAACTTCGACGTCTACTTCACACGGGACAATCAAATTTATCGTTCGTCCTTTTCGGGCCTCGGTTACACGGCCCCGACGCTGGTGAATCTGGGTTTGGCCGTGGCGGCGGAGCCTTCCATCACCGACGACGGCCAGGACCTTTACTTCGCCACCGGCGACACCACCACGGCCCATATTCGGATCATGCACGCCCGGTCCCTGGGCGGCGGCCACTGGGCCACGCCGGTGCCGGTGGATTAAACCGGGAATCCGATCCCCCGCGGCCTGAAGTTTCGAGGTGAAATCATGAATCGTCAATTCTCCTTCTTGTTCGGCGTTTTGGTTTTGGGTACGCCCGTGTTTTCGGCGAATCGACCCTTTCGATCCTATCGGGTCACTCTGGATCACCAGGTCCAGGCTTTCAAATCCCTGGACAGCGACTCCGCCGCCTCCGTCCCTCTGAAGACCGAAGTGCGCACCCGCCGCTGGAGGGTGGGCGTGGATTATCCCCCCGCGCTGTTGGGATCGAACCCCGTCCTCTTGGTGAATTCGACGTCCTTGGAGAGCGTTGACATCGACTGGAACGGACTGCCCGCCGCCCACCCCCTTTCGGACCTGGACCGACTGGCCGGCCTGACGCACCGGGTGCGATTGGTTTGGCGTCTTCGGGATCGATGGCGCGCCGGCGTTTTTACCTCCCTCGGGTTTCAAGGGGATTGGAGCCGCTTTTCGGGGCGGATGGCCCAATGGCGCGGCGGGGTGGTTTTGTCCCGGGCCCTGGGAGCCAACCTGGATCTGGGGCTGGGCGCCGGTCTCTTGAACGAATTCGGCAAACCGGGACTTTATCCCATTCTCACCTTGGGCCTGCGTTCGGAGGAGCGCCTGGATTCCGCGCCCCCGGGCACCCACGTCGTCTCCCTTCGCGTCCCGGTGAGCGCGACCTATTGGTATGTTCTCTCGGACCGGGTGCGGGCCGGGGCCGAAATAAAGGCCCTCGGGGGGTCTTACTTCCTCACCCGGGAGGGCCCTTACCAAAAAACCACTTTGGAAATGTCCCAGGTGCAACTGGGCCCGGCCGTTCATTGGCGGTTGGCCCGGGGTTTTGCGGTGGAGGCCAACGTCGGCGTGGCGGCCCGTCGCCGTTGGTTCATCCATTCGGGCAACACCGAGTTGGAGAAGTGGGTGATTAAAAACGCCGGTTTCGCCCGGGTTGATTTGAGTTGGAAAATCGGTTCGGCGGCTTGGGACGAATGAGAATCCGTTTCTTTCTTCTGCCCCTGATGCTGGGGATCTCTCCGGGGGTGATCGCGGGCGAGAATTCGTCCCCCGGGCTTCTCGGCGAGTGGCGGGGCGAGGGCGGGGAACCGGTATTGATTTTCGATTCGCCCACCCGGCTTCGATTTAATTCCGAAGTCCGATCTTACACCCGGTCGGGGGGGCGTTTTTTGGTCCAGGAGGAGACGGGGGTGGCGGCCTATCCTTATGTTTTGGAGAGCGGCCTTTTGAAAATCTCTTTTCCCGGGGAGGGCGTCGTGGTTTTTCGACGCCCCGCCAAATCGTCGGCCGCCAAGCCCGCCGGCGGCCAGGAATACCTGGTCCGGGGGAGTTTTTGCAGTTATTCGGGATCGTCGAACTATAGCGGAAGCCACTCCAGTTCGCGGAAGGCTTTTTTTGACGGGCGCGGACGATTCACCACCGGGGGAGAATCGTCCTTCAACACGACCCTCTACGACGGCGGCACCGCCGGCGGCGCCTCGACCAACGTGGGCCCCGGCGGCCGCTACCGGGTCCAGGGCAACAAAGTTCTATTGACTCTTCCCGATGGGTCCACGGGAGTCGCCACCGTGAACAGGCGCCAGTCCGACGGTTCGGTGTCGGAACTGATGTACGAAGGCACCCTCTACGCCAAGGGGTTGTGCGAGTAGTCGATTGATTTATAGAGGTGAATTTAACCGCCGTTTCGGGCGGTTTCCCGTCGTTCCCCTCCCGCCCTCCCCCTCCAAAAAAACATAGATATCAACGGATTCCGGGGTTAAGCTATGGCATGGCCAGAAATAGGAGTTCTTTTGGCTGGTTTTGCCGTCGCTTGAGCGCGGGCACCCCCCCGTTCCGCGCACAAATTCTCCCGCCTCCTCCGACCAAAGGATCGGGATTCACTCTTATTGAGCTCATGCTCGTGGTCGCCATCATCGGATTGTTGGCGGCCATTGCCCTTCCTAAATTCGGCCAGCTCGTCAACAAAGCTCACGAGGCGTCAACGTTGGGGAAATTGGGCGCCGTCCGCTCGGCCCTGAGCCTGTATTACGCCGACAACGACGGTCGCGGTCCCACCGTGAATATGCAGCAGTGCCTCGTTCCGAAGTATACGGGCGCGTTGCCGAAGGCCGCCCTGCCCATGCACGGTCATCCCTCGGGAACAGGATCGTCCAACGCGGCCTTGGCGCTTTTATGGGATTGGCCGTTGGGCGGTGGCGGCTACCTGCCGTGGGCCTTCAAGGACGGAACGGTATCCGTCATCGGTCCGGGCACCCACAACACGGGCGAGGTCTTTGTCCATTGCACCCACACGGATTCCCGGGGAACGACGTGGAATGAATATTGAGTTTTGAAAAACGAATTCCCTCCGCCCGGTCGATGGGTTGGGGGGAATTTTCGAAAGTCCGTTATAGCCCTTTCGTCGTCCCTGAACTCCGAAATCAGCGTTTATTTCCCGGCACGAGAATCAGGCCCCCCCGCGGTGGGGTGGCGACGATGACGCCCCCGCGGGATTCCGTGGAAACCCCGACGCCGCCCTGGGGCCTTCCGCTGGGAACATCCCCCAGGGGGGGGCTGGGCTGGACGCTTTCCGTTCCGGAAGGCACGCCGCCCTGAACGTCCGGCGACGAAATCAATTGGGTGCCCCGCGATAAGGACCGGCGGGGGGGAGTCCCCGCCATCTTGTTGATGCCCGCCACTTCGCCCCCGGGGCCGTAAGTGACGACCACAAAATCTCCGCGGCGGATGTCGGAAAAAGATCCCGGCCGACCGCCGGCGGTGAAAGAGGCCCGGTCGGAGGCGATGACCGTCCGAGTTTGCCCGTTGTCGTCGATGATCGTGAGCTTGTGGAGGTGGGGGTAGAAAGTTTGAACGACGCCGCTCAAGGGCCCGGGGGCGGCCACCGGCGGGGCGACCCAGGTCCCGGTGGATCGGTGGGGGGTCCGGCTCAAGACGCGGCTGTCGTCGATTCGGGGTTTGGCCGATTCGACGCTTTCGGCCGAATGGGCCGCGTTCGTTAAAAATAAAACAAAAAACAGACCGGGAAGAAACGACGTTGGGGACGGCATGGGAAGCTCCTGGGCCCAGAACGGCCGGGGGACCCTGCTTCCTTGGAACCCCCAAGGGCTCGCCGGGTTACGGGCGGCGCCCGCCTTCCTTAAATGAAATCGAACTTCGCCCCGACGGTTCCTCGGGTTTCCGACCGATCAAAGAACTGGCCGTAATGTTCCGGACCCGTCGTGAACTCCAGGAAATAAGAGATGCCCCGCCCTTGGCCCCGGTCCCGCCCCAATTTGATCCCGACCTGCGCGTTGTACATGGTGCGCCAGTGGGTGCGTTGCCACCATTGGGCGTCGTTGGCCCAATAGGCCTGGGCCCGGCCGTTGGCGAACACCGGGGAATAGATTTCCACGCCCGCCTGAAAGGCCTGACCCTTCAAGGCCGCGGGGCGCACCAACAGGTGGTACGAGTGCCCCCCGTAAAGGCGGAGGCGGGGGTCGGCGTCGAAGGAAAGAATGGACCGGAGGGTGTTCCAGGAATTGCGGACCGAGGCGTGGCCGGTGGCCCGGATGTAGTCGTCGCCCAGGTGGGAACTGACGTGGTAAACCATGAAGCGACCCGACCAGCGGCCCGCCCGGACGTCCACGGGAATGTTGCCGTAAAAATCGATGACCTGAAGGTCGGTGTCGTGGGAGAAATTGAACCGGGGAAAGATGCCGCCCCCCACGTTGGCTTGAACCGCGCCGGCGCCGCCGGGCAGGGCCCAACGGTAGATCCCGTAGTAATGACCGATGGCCACTTCGGCCGCGGTGACCCGTTGGTGGGGAAAGGCGGCCCGAAGCGCGAAATGCAGTTCCCGGGGATCCGCCCGGAGGGGGGCGAAAAGACCGTCCGGCGGGGGGGCGTTGCCGGTGGCGTAACGGGACGATTCTTCTCCCCGGAGGGAGAGGGCTCCGAGGGCCAAAAGGAAACCCGCCGCTCCGGCGCGGAGGACGCGGCTCAAAAGG
This sequence comes from Elusimicrobiota bacterium, assembly GCA_016722575.1. NCBI lineage: Bacteria > Pseudomonadati > Elusimicrobiota > Elusimicrobiota bacterium. The sequence continues at coordinate 320,275 of JADKIY010000006.1, forward strand.
AACTTCCCGACCGCCCGGGACCCGGGGGAACGCACGATGGTTTTCACGTTGGGCCTCCTTCGGCGAGTATAGCCTTTAAGGGGGGCGCCCGCCCCGGCGGCGGTGAGAAATATTTAGGCGGGCGTTTCCGTGGGGGCCGCCGCGCCGACGCGGACGAGGGAGAGTTCGTAGGTCATGGCGGCGGTGACGCCGTCGGCGCCGAAGGCGCCCTCCACCGGGGCGGCTTCGGCGGGCGTCGAACCGGCGGCCAGGGGAATGTGCCGGTCGGCCACGGCCATCCCGGTCGTGGGATCGAACCCCCGCCAGCCGCCGCCTTCCACGTAGACCTCCGCCCAGGCGTGCAGGTCCCGGCGGAAGCGTTGGGAATCGTCTTCGTGGTAGCCGCTCACGAACCGCGCCGCGAAGCCTTCCCGCCGGCAGCAGTCCACGAAAAACCACGCCAGGTCCCGGCACGCGCCCCGACGGATCGCCCAGGTCGCCCCCGGCGATCGGGCGGGCCCTTCCTCCCGGACTTCCCGCGCGAACAGGCCGTTGATCCGCCGACAAAGGAGGGGGAGGAACGCGTCCGCCCGGCCGCCCGACTCTTCCCGGATTTGACGGGCAAAGGCGTCCATGTCCGTTTGCGGGCCGACGGGGTGGCGATAGGGCGCGAGTATTCCGGCGCGGTCGCCGTAATCCACCGGCAGTTGGGGGCGGAGGGGCACGTAATCGAAGGGATTGGCCCGGAAGGTTTCCACCCGGGAGCGGAACCGGAGGGAGAGGGCCGTGGTCGGCTCGGAAAACCAGATTTCCAGGACGTCGTTGCCGTTTAAATCCAAATTCCGCGCGGAACCGGCGGGGGCGGGCCGGATGTCCCAGGCGGCGGAAATCAACCGCTGGGCGCCGTCGGGCCGGGGCAGTAGGCGCAGGGTGTGGGGGCCCAGGCGCACGGGCCCCGAGTAGGCGTAGCGTATCGCGTGGACCGCCTCAAACCACATGGGCGGCCAACGGACGGTTTTCCCCGGTGGCGGCGGGAAGGCGCGAAAGGATTTTGTCCATCCAGTCGGAGGGAAGCTCGTTCACCGAGGCGCGGATGAGGGCCTGCCATTTTTTCGAAATGTCGTAGAGTTCGTCTTTTTCGAACCGCTGCTCGATGATCCGGTCGGTTCCCGACCGGAGCATGACGACGTCGATGGGGTAGTCGACGTTGATCGCGCAGGCGATGGTGGCGTTGAAGGCGAGGAAGCCCACTTTGAGCGCGTACGCCAGCTCGGAGTTGTATTGGATCGTCCGCTCCAAGACGGGTTTGCCGTACCCCGACTCGCCGATGATGTAAAAGGGCGTGGCGTCCCCCAGCTCCACCCAGTTGCCCTGGGGGTAGATCATGTAGAGCTTGGGGTCGGCGTCTTCTTCGAACTGCCCGCCCACCAGGGCGTGGAGGTCGAATTGCAGGCCGGCGTTTTCGAGCGGCTTTTTGTCCTCCTCGGCCACCCGCCGGATTTGGTCGGCGAAGGCGTTGACGACTTTGTACAGCCGCGTCGCCCCCTGGTCCCGGGCGATCACCTCGTCGAAATAGGTCAGGGCCTTGTCCCGCACGGAGCGGAGGCCCGAGGTCATGAGGAACAGCGAATTCTTGCCGTGTTTGTGGACCGTGACCTTCCGGGCGGTGATCCGCTCCGTTCCCGAAATGAGCCGCGTGTCGGCGATGCCGATGAGACCGTCCTTGACCTTAATCCCCAAGCAGAACGACATGACAAAACCTCCCCTGATCCCCTATTGGTCGTGCGAGTGGCCGTCGGCGAGCGTCGCCGACGGCGTGAAGAAAATGGTGGACAGCGCGGCGTTCACCTCGTCCAGGCGGACTTGAACGTCGTTCAAAAATTCGTGGAGTCCCCGGCGCATGACGTCCTCCACCCGGCAGAACCCCAGGTCGGACCGCAAACGCCCCAGGAGGCGTTCGGCGTCGTTGCCGGGCTGGCCCGGCGGCGTGCCGGTGAGCGCCCGCAGGGACTTCTCCAATTCCAACAGGCAGTGGAGGATGGAACGGGGAAAGTCCGGGTTTAAAACCAAGAAGTCCACCACGTCGGCGTGAAGAATCTGGCGGTGCTTTTTCCGGTAGAACTCCAGGGCGCCCACGGCGTCCAGCAGGGCGCTCCATTGAAGGCCGTCGTAGGGCGCGCCCACGTCGTCCACGGACGGCAGAAGGAGAAAGTATTTCATGTCCAGGAGCCGGGAGGTCTTGTCGGCCCGCTCCAGCATCGCGCCCATCCGCCCGAAGTGCCAGGCCTCGCCCCGGAGCATGGTGGCGTCGGCGATGCCGGCGAAAACCTGGCCGTGGCGTTTGACGCGGGTGTAGAACTCGTGGGGAGTGGGGCTCGCGGCGGGATCGGCGGCCGCGTTCCGCACGTACAAATAGGCGGTGTTCAGCTCCTGCCACATCTCGGCGGCGATGATTTCGCGCACCGAGCGGGCGTTGTCACGGGCTTTGCTCAGGCAGGACAAAATGGAGTTGGGGTTCCGTTCTTCAAAGGTGAGAAAATTCATGGCGGCTTTTTTGGAGAGCGTCCCGCCGAGTTCCTTGTACAGCTCCTCGTCGCCGCTGGCCAGGACGACGGGGCCCCAGGGGCTTTCCCGTTCCGCCGGGGCGTCCAGGGACAGTTGAAGACTGCAGTCCACCGCCCGGGCCGTGTTCTCGGCCCGCTCCCGGTAGCGCTCCATCCAATAAATGGATTCCGCCGCGCGGCTCAGCACGGGGCGGCCGGCGGATACTGAATGACCCAGGTGTCCTTGCTGCCGCCGCCCTGGGAGGAGTTGACCACGAGGGACCCTTTTCGAAGAGCCACGCGGGTGAGCCCCCCCGGCAGGACGTGGACGTCCCGGCCGTAAAGGATGTAGGGCCGCAAATCCACGTGCCGGCCCTCGAAATGGGCGTTGACCATGGTGGGCACCTGGGAGAGGCCGATGGTGGGTTGGGCGATGTAATTGCGCGGGTTGTCGATGATCTTTTGGGCGAAGGCCTTCCGCTCCTCTTCCGTCGAGGCCGGGCCGATCAACATGCCGTACCCGCCGGATTCGTTGGCCGCCTTGACCACCAGGGTTTCCAGGTTTTTCAAAACCATTTCCCGGGCGTCGTCCTCCCAGCAGAGGTGGGTGGGGACGTTGGGCAGGAGCGGCGCCTCGTCCAGGTAGTAGCGGATCATTTTGGGGACGTAGGCGTAGACCACCTTGTCGTCGGCGATCCCCGTGCCGGGGGCGTTGGCCAGGGCCACGCGGCCGGCGCGGTAAACCTCCAGGAGGCCGGGCACGCCGAGCAGGGAGTCCCGGTTAAAAACCCGGGGGTCCAAAAAGACGTCGTCCACCCGGCGGTAAATCACGTCCACCCGCCGAAGGCCCCGGGTGGTGCGCATCCACACCCAGCCGTCGCGCACGAAGAGATCGCCGCCCTCGACCAAATCCACCCCCATCTGCTGGGCCAGGAAGGAATGTTCGAAATAGGCCGCGTTGTGGACCCCGGGGGTCAACACCACGACGGTGGGCGACGACGCGCCGTTGGGCGCCACCTCCCGCAGGTTGCCCAACAGGCGCTGGGCGTAATCGTCCACGGGGCGGACCCGGTTGTTTTCAAAGAGTTCGGGAAACGTCCGCTTCATCACCAGGCGGTTCCCCAGCACGTAGGAGACCCCCGAGGGGCAGCGGAGGTTGTCCTCCAACACGTAGAAGGTGCCGTCCCGGTCCCGGATCAAATCGGTGCCGGTCACGTGGATCCAGACGCCGCCCGGCGGGGTGAACCCCCGGCACGGGGGGAGGAAGCCCCGGCTGGAATCGACCACGTGGCGGGGAACCACGCCGTCGCCCAGAATGTCCTGGTCGTTGTAGACGTCTTGAAGGAACGCGTTCAAGGCGCGGATGCGCTGTTTGAGGCCTTTTTCCAGAACGTCCCACTCCGCCGCCTCGATCAGGCGGGGAATGATGTCAAAGGGGAAAATGCGTTCGGCGCCGGCCTGGCCGCCGGTGTTGAACGTCACGCCCATGTTGAGCAGGGCCAGCTCGGCCGTTTTTTGCCGGCGGTTCAATTCCCCGACCGACAGGGCGTTGACCTGGTGGACCAGCGGGAGGGCGAAAGGGCGCGGGGTGCCGTCCGAGCGGAAAAGCTCGTCGTAATAGAGCGTGGGAGCGTACTGTCGAAAATCCATGGTCGTCCCTCCGGGCGCGGCGTCGTTCGGCGACAAAAAAAAAGAGCCCCCTCGTCGTTCCGAGAGGACTCCATCGTCTTTCCCGCGCGGGCCGCACAGTCGCTGTGTGGCGGCGGGCTATGATCGCTTCGCCCGAATTCTAGCATTTTCGGGCGACGGCGGGGAAAGGGTTTCGACCTCCGTCGGCCGAACCCCGGGGGCGAACCGGGGGCGCCGTTATTTCTCTAAATAATTTATGATCGCTCCAAGGCGACGCGTCGGACGAAAGTCCCGCGCCCCGCCCGCCCATGCCCAAATTCCGCTCTCCTCTTTGGTTGATCGCCGCCCTGGCGCTCCCCGCGGCCCTGCGGGCCGACACGGCGTCGATCAACGTCGATTACGGCGACCGGGTTCTGGACGGCTCGACGGGCTTCGGTTCCAACCTCGACGTCAACGACAACCGCCATCCGGAAAAACACCTGGACGGCGAGCGGCTGCTGGACCGGGGCTTTGAATGGTCGGCCAACCAAGTGTGGAGCTCCACCTTCATCGCCGGCGGCGCGGGTTCGATCACGCGGGACACCGCGCAGTTTTACGGCGGGAAGGCGTCGTTGAAGGCCGTCGTGACGACGGTGTCCGCCTCCGCGCGGGTCCTCGTGATCGTGGCGGGGCCCTGGGTTCAGTCGGGAGAAACCTACCGTTTTTCCTTTTGGGCCAAGGGCGGCGCCTACACCGGACGCCTCGGGGTCTCCCTGATCGACGGAAATTCCTTCGGCCTCCTGGGGTCGACGTTGACGTTCGATCTCGCCGGTTCCTCCTGGACCCAACACCACGGGAGTCTTCCCGTCACGGTCAACGCGTCGTCGGCTCTGTTGTTGTTGGAGTTTTTTGACACGGGGACCCTGTGGATCGACCAAATGAGCCTCCTTCCCCCGGCCGCGACGCCGCCCGGGCCGCCGCTCGACGCGGCCCTCTCGGACGCCCGGCTCCGTTTCATGCGCTTTCCCGCCGGGAGCGAAGCCAACGCCTACAATTGGAAAACGGCCGTCGGCCCCCGGGACCAACGGGCCCCCAACGCCTCCGTCAACGCTTTTTACACGGACAACGCCGGACTGAACCTGGACCGGACGCCCTTTTACAACGATTTCGGCGTGGACGAATTCCTGCAACTCTGCGAGCGGAAGGGATGGACGCCCGTGCTCACGGTCAACGTGGCCTCGGGCGCGGCCCACGCCGCCGATTGGGTGGAATATTGCAACGGGAACACCGGCACGACCTGGGGCGCCCAGCGCGCGGCCAACGGGCACCCCGCCCCCTACGGCGTGACCTATTGGGAAGTGGGGAACGAACTTTGGAATCAATACGCTCCGGAACCGGGAGCGATATTTAACCGGCCCTTCCACACGCAGGCGAACACCAATAATTACATCGCGCAGCTTTTGCTCTTTTCCGCCGCCCTGAAAGCCAAAGACCCGACGATTCGCGTCGGCGCCGTGGGCGGGGCAAAACCCGCCGATTCGATTTTGACGAACCTGGTGGACCCCAACTGGGACAACGATCTGGTGGCGGGCGCGGGCGCCTCGTTGGATTTCGTCGCCAGCCACTACTACGCCCCCGGAGGCGACGGCGGGGCGCCCTCGGCCTCGGCCGTTTACCAATCCCTGTTGGCCGCGCCGAATTATTTTGAACAGGAAATGGCGAACCTGGCGGCGTTGGTTCCGGCGTCGGTGGAGCGGACCGTCACGGAATACGGCGTGTCCCTGGTCAGCACCGCCACCGCGACGGACCGGGCCCTGGGCCAGACCTGGGGCGCGGGGCTTTATTTGGCCGGCCTGAACAACGCCTTTCTCCGGCAAGGGGTTCGGTTCGCCGCCCAGCACGATTTGTTGAACGAGTACGAATCCATGCTGGAACACACCACCGACGCCTCCGGCGCCCGGGTCGCCGTGGCCCGCGCCGCAGAATTGGTTTTGTCTCTTTACGGGGAGGGGGCCCGGGGGGGCCGCATCGCCCCCGCCACGACCGCCGGGACGTTTTCGACCCCGGCCGTGGGGTGGATGTCCGCTCGGGCCAACGTGCCGCTCCTGGACGCGGTGGCCTCCTTAAATCCCGACGAAAAAACCCTGACCCTCTTCGCCGTCAACCGAAGCACCGCGGCCGTTCAATCCACGACCCTGCGGTTGGCGGGTTTTCCCGGCTGGTTGCGCGCGAAAGGGGCCGCCACGGTCACGGCGGCTTCCCTGGACGCCCGGAACACGGCGGCCGACCCCCGGGCCGTTTACCGTCGGGACCTCTCCTCCGGCGAGTTCCGCGCCCACCCCCCGGCGGCGGACGGCTCCCAATCCTTCGCGGCGGCCTTTCCTCCCGCCTCCGTCACGGCGCTCCAGTTCACTTACGCGGAGCCGGCGGCGGCCGGGGACGGCCCCCGGGCTTTCCCGACGCCGTACCGTCCCTCGGCGGGAGGGGCGATGACCCTGGCGCCGGTTCCGGAGGGGGCCGCGGTGACGATCTACGATTTGACCGGGCAACGCCTGCGCCGATTGCCGGTGTCGGCGGGCCGGGCCCAATGGGACGGATTGGACGAAAATGGCCGGGCCGCGGGCAGCGGGGTGTATGTGGTTCGAATTGCCTCCCCCGGCGGGTCCTGGACCAAAAAAGTCGTTCTGCAACGCTGACGAAGGCGTTTCGCCCCTGCGCGAAACCGGCGGCGGGTCGATAATGGGGGGAGGGAATCCCCGTCAGGAGAGAATCGATGGCGCCATTGTCCGCTGAAGATTTCCGTGGTTTGATCGTCCGCAATATCCGCACCCACAGCGGACGCACCCCCGAATTCGCCTCCAAATACGATTGGTACAACGCCGTGGCCCTGGCCGTCCGCGAGCAGATCTACGCCACGGAAAACGTCGCCATGGCCCGGTTCAAAAAGAAGGACACCCGTCTGGTGGCGTATCTGTCGGCGGAATTCCTCCTCGGGCCCCACCTCCGCAACCACATCATCAATTTGGGCATCCGGAATCCGGTCGAGGAAGCGCTCAAGTCCCTGGATCAGGATTTTGACGACATCATGGCCCAGGAAACCGAACCCGGCTTGGGGAACGGCGGGTTGGGGCGTTTGGCGGCCTGCTTTTTGGATTCCCTGGCGACGCTGGGGGTGCCGGCGGCGGGCTACGGCATCCGCTACGAGTTCGGCATTTTCGGCCAGGTTCTGCGGGACGGCGCCCAGGTCGAGGTGACCGACAAGTGGTTGAAGAACGGGAACCCCTGGGAGGTTCAGCACCCCGACGTGGCCTTCCGGGTCGGCTTCGGCGGACGGACCGAGACGGTGAAGGAGAACGGGGGGTTTAAAGTCCGCTGGCACCCCGATTGGGTGGTGCGGGGGGTGGCTTTTGACACGCCCATCAGCGGGTACCGGGCCAAGCACGCGGCCCTGTTGCGCCTGTGGAAGGCCGAAGCGGTGGAGTCCTTCGATTTCGCGGCGTTCAACAGCGGCGACTACTATCGGGCGGTCGAACAGAAGATGGCGTCGGAAAACATTTCCAAGGTCCTCTACCCCAACGATTCCTCCTCCCAGGGGAAGCGCCTTCGTCTGGAGCAACAGTATTTCTTCGTGTCCTGCACCCTGCAGGATTTGATCCGCATCAACCACCTCTGGGGCCACCCGCTCAAGGATTTTCCCAAGAAGTTCGCCGTGCAGTTGAACGACACCCACCCCGCCGTGGCCGTGCCGGAGCTCATGCGCCTCCTGATGGACGTCCACGGCTACGGCTGGGACGACGCCTGGGAAATGACCCGCCAAACCTTCTCCTACACCAACCACACGCTCCTGCCCGAGGCGTTGGAGCGCTGGCCGCTGGCCCTTTTCGCCTCGCTCCTGCCCCGGCACCTGGAAATCATTTACGAGATCAACCGCCGGTTCCTGGCGGAAGTGCGGCTGGCCCGACCGGGCGACGAGGACCTCCTGCGCCGGGTGTCGCTGATCGACGAATCGGGCGAACATTACGTGCGCATGGCCCATCTGGCGGTGGTGGGGGGGCACGCGGTGAACGGCGTGGCCGCCCTGCACACGCGGCTTTTGCGCGAGGATCTCCTGCGGGACTTTGACGCCCTCGCTCCGGGAAAAATTCAGAACGTGACCAACGGCGTGACGCCCCGCCGGTGGGTGGTGTCGAGCAACCCCGGATTGACGAAAGCGATCACCGACGCCATCGGGGACAAGTGGATTTTGCGCGCGGAGGAGGAATTGCCCAAACTGGAACCGTTCGCGGCCGACGCCGCTTTCCGCGCCGCCTGGAACCGGGTCAAGGCCGAGAACAAAATTCGCCTGGCGGCGCGGTTGAAGAACGCCGCGGGCGTCGCCATCGACCCCGCGGCCCTGTTGGACGTGCAGGTGAAGCGCATTCACGAATACAAACGCCAACACTTGAGCGTCCTCCACATCGTGCGCCGATTTTTGGACCTCAAGGCCAACCCCCAGAGCGCCCCGGTGCCCCGGACGTTCCTCTTCGGGGGGAAGGCGGCCCCGGGCTACTTCATGGCCAAGCTCATCATCCGGTTCATCAACGCCGTGGGCGAGGCGGTCAACCGCGACCCCGCCGCGAGCCGCGTGTACCGGGTGGCCTTCTTCCCCGATTTCAACGTCAAAAACGGGGAAACCATTTACCCCGCGGCGGATTTGTCGGAACAGATTTCCACCGCGGGGAAGGAAGCCTCGGGCACGGGCAACATGAAATTCACCCTGAACGGGGCCTTGACCGTGGGCACGCTGGACGGCGCCAACGTGGAAATCCGGGAAGCCGTGGGGGAGGAGAATTTTTTCCTGTTCGGTCTGACGGTGGGGGAAGTGGGCGCCGCTCTCCGGAACGGCTACCGGGGCCGGGACGTCTACGACCGGGACCCCCGGGTGAAAGAGGTCATCGATTCCATTTCCTCGGGGTTTTTCTCCCGGGGCGATCCGAGCCTCTTCCGTCCCTTGGTCGATTCCCTTCTGGGGGGAGACCCCTATTTGACCCTGGCGGATTTCTCCTCCTATCTGGCGGCCCAGGACCGGATCGACCAAACCCGCCGGGACGCCGAGGATTGGGCCCGCCGGTCCATCCTCAACGTGGCCCGCGCCGGCCGTTTTTCCTCCGACCGCTCCATCCGGGAATACGCCAAGAACATCTGGAAGGTCAAGCTCGGCGACGCCGAGGCCTAAAGGATCGGGGCATCGGCCCTGTCGACCAACGGCGCATCGTCCTTCCGATTAAGTAAAATCGAACCGTCGCTTTATAGCCAACTTAGGAGGTTGATATGGACGAAAAGTCCTGCGACACCGGCTGCAAATGCCCGTGCCACAAAGCCTTGGGAATTTTATTGGCTCTGATCGGTTTAACGTTCCTGTTGGGAAATCTCGGCGTTCTGGGCGCCCGCCTCGTGGGAATTCTTTGGCCGACCTTTTTGACGCTGGCGGGCTTGAAGATCGCCACCGGCGGAATGTGCAAGTGCTGCGCGAAAAGCTAAGAACCCCGGTCGTCCGGCGAATTTGAAGGGAAAGCCCCGAAAATGTCTTCGGGGCTTTCCTTTTGTTGTCGAGGGCGAAGGGGTTGTGATGGTTTGGTGGAAAATGTTGTGTGGAACGTCAAACGGGAGGTCTCCATGGCAATAAAAGCGCGGTCGTTGTTTTTCTGGGCGGTGTTGTTCGGTCCCTTGTCGGTTTCGGCGTTTGAGGGGTTGGTGGATTATCAATTGTCGACCGGGGAGAAAAAACCCGTGCCCATGAGTTACAAAGTCAAAGGGGACAAGATCCGGGCCGAATTTCAGTCGGAAAAAGGCCGGTCCGGCGCCATGATCATGGATTCGGCCTCCCGGACCATTTGGATTTTGTCGCCGGAACAACGCATGGCCATTAAACAAACGATGAGCGAACCCCAAACGTCGGAAGCGAAAGCCGGTTCCGCTCCCCGCGTCGAGTTCAAAAAAACCTCCCGGAAGGAAACCATCGCCGGGCGGGAATGCGCCGTCTACACGTTTAAGGAAACCAATTCCGAAGGCGAGGTCTGCAACGCCGAAGGGTTGGGGAATTTCATGTTCAGCGGGTTCGGCGGCGGGAAACGGGAAACGTCCGGCTGGGAGCGGGAAATCATGGGAAAGGGCCTCTTCCCGCTTCGGGTGATGACCAAGAGCCTGAAAGACGGCAAAACCACGACCCTGTTGGCCACCCGGGTGGAACCCAAAACCCTTCCGGCGTCGGACTTCGCGATTCCCCCGGGCTACAACGTGATGGAGATGGGCGGATTGCCCGGAATGGGCGCCCCCGGAAAGCCTTCCCCGGTGAAAGGAACCGCCGCGCCCGGGTTTAACCCCCAGGAAATGATGAAGAAAATGATGAACGCCTCTCCGGCCGAACGGGAACGAATGGCGGAGGAAATGCAAAAGCAATACGGCCAATAGGGCGGACCGATTTCCCGGGCCGACGGGAGGAACGAATGCGGATCGAGGACCTTGTTCTGGAAGAAGGCCGAGAATCCCTGGAGTGGCGTTTCGTCCTTCGTTGTTCCACCGCTGTTCGGATTCTTTTGGGGCAATCCCTCCGTGTCACGCTGGGAAGCCGCGTGTTCCCCGAGGAGCGCCTTCGGGAAGAGGCCTTGGATCTCCCGGCCGGAAAGAAACCGTTGGCCGTTCGGATTCCTCTGGCGGATTTGAGGCGCCATTTTTCGGCCGCGGTGGAGGAAATCAACGCGGGGCGGAAAACCCGTTGGCCCCGTTGGCGGCTCGAAATTACCCCGATGGAGCCCGATGGCGCGGGCGCCCGCAACGCCTTGGCGACCGCCGTGGCCGAATTTCCCATGCCGGAGTCGTGGTTCTGGAAAATGGAATAGCCGCGGGAACGGTCTCGACGGTCGGCCTGTTAGTAAAGGCTCCAGGTCGTGCCTTTGCTGTCGGTGTGGGTGCAGGAGACCACGAGGTTTTCGGGGCCCTCGGCATGCCAATTGGGAAATCCCAAATAAAACCACCCCCCGCTGCCGTCCATGACGGCGGGCGGCGGCGAGGCCGCTCGATTCAAAATTTGCGAGGAATCGTGGTACCCTTGGGGACTTCTCATGAGGGGAATTTCGTTGAGGTATTTGCCCCCGGCGGTGAGACAAACGTCGATCGCCACGTAATTGGGATTCTGCCCTTCGTTGTCGGCGTAGTAAATGGACAGGGCGCTGCGAAGCGCGCCGAGGCCTCCTTTCACGGAGGCTTCCCGGGCTTTCACCACCAAATCGGCAAATTTGGGCAGGGCGATGGCGGACAGCAGGCCGATGATGGCCACGACCAGCATCAATTCGATGAGAGTGAACCCGCGGGGGAAACGAGTTTTGACCACGGCAGGTACCTCCGGGCGTCAATCCAGTTTAACCCCGCGGTCCGCCCAAATCAACCCTCTGCCTGAAGGAAAAAGGGCGGATACGGCGGCGTTCCGCGATGAATTCCGGGCGGGGGAAACAAGGGTTTAGATATCGCGGCCTCCGAAGCCCCGCGAGGTTTGGAAGTCAACGGGCGAAAATGGTTATATAGCGAGAAGCCCTATGTGCGCCTTGTCGAATTCCTTTGCCGAAGTGCCCCTGGGGAAATTCGCCCGGTTGATCAACCACGGTCCCTGCGTGATCGTGACTTCCGGCGATTCGGTCCGGGCCAACGCGGCCCCGGCCCAGTGGAACACGCCCATCAACGACGACCCGCCGGTGGTGGCGGTGGCGTTGGACGGGGAGAACTTCACCTCCGAACTTATTCGAAAAACCGGGGAATTCGTCCTGAACGTGCCGGACGAATCCCTCCTTCCCGCCGTCAAAATCCTAGGCTCCCGCTCGGGCCGCGACGGGGACAAAATCGCTCCGGCGGGCCTGACCCTTTTGGCCGGCCATCGGATCGCGACGCCCCATTTGGCCGAGGCCCTCGCTTTTATCGAATGCAAAGTTCGGCAAACCCTGGAGGTGGACGGGGTTCGTTTGGTGTTGGGGGACGTCCTTCACGCGGCGGCTTCGCCCGACCATTTTAAAGAGAACCGCTGGATTCCCGGGGTCAAAACCCTCCACCATTTGGGGGGCCTCGTGTTCGCCTTGACGGGGGAGCGGCGCTCGACGTAAAAACGGGTTCATTTTGGTAGACTCGCCGAAACGCCAATCGACGTTCAGGGGTGCCATGGACGACATTACCTCCGTACTCAAAGAAAAACATGTTTTCCGTCCCGCCAAATCCTTTTCCGAAAAAGCCCGCGTTTCCTCCTTCGCCCAATACGAAAAACTTTACCGTCAAAGCCTGAAAAACCCCGAGGCCTATTGGACGGCGGCGGCGAAGGAGCTCCATTGGTTCAAGCCCTGGAAGAAAGTGCTCGACTGGAAATTGCCCTTCGCCAAATGGTTCGTGGGTGGGAAGACCAACGTTTCCTTCAACTGCATCGACCGCCATTTGTCGAACTGGCGACGGAACAAGGCGGCGTTCATCTGGGAAGGCGAGGACGGGGAGGAGCGGGTCCTGACCTACCAGGACCTCCACCGGGAGGTGGGACGGTTTTCCAACGCGCTTAAATCCTTGGGGGTGGTGAAAGGCGACCGGGTGTGCCTTTACATGCCCTTGGTGCCCGAACTGGCCATCGCCATGCTTTCCTGCGCGCGCCTCGGGGCGGCGCACTCGGTGGTCTTCGGCGGGTTCTCCTCCCAGGCGATCCGCGACCGGGTGAACGACGCCGGGTGCAAGGTGGTCGTGACCGCCGACGGCGGGTACCGACGGGGCGCCGTGATCCCCCTGAAAGCCAACGTGGACGAAGCGCTCAAGGAAACCCCCACCGTGAAGAAGGTCGTGGTGTTTCGACGGACCCGGCAGGTGATCCATATGCAGTCGGGCCGGGACCACTGGTGGCACGAGTTGGTGGCCGGGATGTCCGACGTCTGTCCCGCCGAAGCTTTGGATTCCGAACACCCGCTCTACATCCTTTATACATCGGGCTCCACGGGGAAACCCAAGGGCATCCTCCACACGACGGGCGGGTATTTGACCCAGGTGGCCCTGACCACCAAACTCATTTTTGATTTGCGGGACGACGACGTCTATTGGTGCACGGCGGACATCGGCTGGGTGACGGGCCATTCCTACGTGGTCTACGGCCCCCTGGCCAACGGGGCCACGGTGGTCATGTACGAAGGGGCGCCCAATTTCCCGGAGCCCGACCGGTTCTGGCGCATCGTGGCCAAGCACCGGGTCAATATTTTTTACACCGCGCCCACGGCCATTCGCGCCTTCATGAAGTGGGGCGACCAATGGCCCAAGAAGCACGACCTCTCCAGCCTTCGGCTCCTGGGGTCCGTGGGGGAACCCATCAACCCGGCGGCCTGGATGTGGTACCACAAGGTGATCGGCGGGGGACGGTGCCCCATCGTGGACACCTGGTGGCAGACGGAAACGGGGGCCATTTTGATTTCGCCATTGCCCGGGGCCACGCCGCTCAAACCCGGATCGGCCACGCTTCCCCTGCCCGGGATCGACGCGGCGGTGGTGGACAAATCCGGGAAGGAGGTGGCGGCCAACGCCGGGGGTTATTTAATTGTTCGACGTCCCTGGCCCGGGATGATGCGGACCATCTTCGGCGACCCCGAACGGTATAAGAAACAATATTGGACCGAAGTGCCCGGGGTCTATTTCGCCGGGGACGGCGCCCGGCGGGACAAAGACGGGTATTTCTGGGTCATGGGCCGGATCGACGACGTCATCAAGGTGGCCGGCCACCGGCTGGGCACCGCCGAGGTCGAGAGCGCCCTGGTCAAGCATCCCACGGTGGCGGAGGCGGCGGTGGTGGGCCGTCCCGACGAATTGACGGGAGAGGCCATCGTGTCCTTCGTGACGCTCCGAAGCGGCTGTTCGCCCTCGGATCATTTGAAACAGGAACTGCGGGACCACGTCGTTAAGGAGATCGGCGCCCTCGCCCGCCCGGCCGAGGTCCGTTTCACCGATGCCTTGCCGAAAACCCGCTCGGGAAAAATCATGCGGCGCCTGCTTCGGGACGTGGCCGTGGGCCGGGAAACCACCGGCGACACGACCACCCTGGAGGATTTTACCGTCCTCGCGAAGCTGCGACAGGACGAAGAGTAGATGCCCGGGAATCCCAAAAATCCCCGCGTCATGCTATAATACCGCCTCTTCCCACTTTTGACCCCATAGCTCAATTGGATAGAGCGATTGCCTACGGAGCAATAGGTTGTAGGTTCAAATCCTACTGGGGTCGGATTTAGTCTACGCCCCGCCGTTTGTCCCCCGTGGGACCCCCGGCGGGGCTTTTTATTTTCACCGGAAGGTCGAATTTCAATAAAATGTCGAAAAGGGTTCATTCATCGAAACGGGGGGCAACCCATGCGAAATTTATTTCTGGCGGCGGCGGTGATCGGTGGATTCGTCTGGTTCATGAAAACCTGCGCCCCGTCCCGCGCGGAGGACGCGTCCTTCACCGGTCAATGGAAGCGCGCGGAGTCGAGCGAGGTGTCGGGGTCGAGCACGGAGGAACTGGTCAACGTGAAGGCCTCCCGGGGAAAATTCCGCCTGGACAAATCCGTGAAATCGCTGGGAACGACGGGCGCCCCTATGGAATACGACGTCGTCCTGGTGTTTGATGGAACGACGATGCACGAACTGGAAACGTTCAAGCCCCGTCCCGGGGAGGCTCCCCGGTCCGCGGAGGATTCGGGCCCTCAGACCCGTTCCTGGAAACCCAGCGAAGCGGAACTTCGGGAGCAACGGTTCTGGGCCCGTTCCTTCGCCGGGAACGCCGGCCCGGGCGGCGCGGTGGCCGGGCGGGAGACAAAACTTTACCAAGTCAAAGAGCGGCGTCCGGACGCGGAGGTGACCGTGCAGGCCTGGGTGGACGCGAAAACGGGCATTGTTTTGCGTTCAAACGTCTCGTTGTTCGCCAAACAAGTGGATTCCCTTCTGAATAAAACCACCGAAGAATGCCTATCGGTTTCCTTCGCCCCGGTCCCCGACTCCGCCTTCGCCAAGCCCTGATTCGTGTTTATCCTCCTGCCCCTCTGGCCGCGCCGCCAAACGGTGCCGGCGGCCACGCTGGCCTTGCTCCTGATCAACGTGTTGGTTTTTGCCGTCGCCTGGCCCCTGGAGCGCGCCCAAACCTCGGTGGTGAGCGCCGACCACCGGGTCGAGGCGGCCAAGGACCTCCGCCAAATCCTTGAAAAAGAACCGGCCCTCGCCCCCGCCGATCGGGATTTGCTGTCGACCGCCGACGCCCCGGGATTCCCCACGGAGGGCCAGGACCGATTGTTCCGGCGGGTGGCCGAAAACGCCAACCTTTTGTCGGCCCGCGGCCGCTACGAGTGGGATTCCGCCTACCCGGTGTACGCCTCCTACAGCGTGTCCCTCCGGAAAAATCCGACGGGGGGGAGCGTCTACCAAAAATGGGGATTCAAGCGGGGCCGGTTTTTCCCCGAAATCCTCACCCATCAATTCCTGCACGCCGGGTTCTGGCATTTGTTCTTCAACATGCTTTTCCTCTGGGCGGTGGGGGGCGTGGTGGAATCCGCCGGTTCCGCCGTCCTGGTGGCCGTCTACCTTTTGGGCGGCGTGGCGGCGGCGATGGGGCAGTTGATCTGGGGCATTCCCGAAAATCAGATCATGGTCGGGGCTTCCGGGGCGATTTCGGCGATTCTCGGGTTTGGATTGGCGACGGTCCCGACGGCCCGCACGCGGGTGGTCTACGTGGCCGCGCCGGTGTTGTCGGTCCGTTACGGCACCTTTCACTCGCCGCTCTGGTTTTTCGTTCCGCTGTGGGCCTTCCAACAAGTGGTCTACGGCCTGGTCACGCGCCCCTACGGCGGAGCGACCGTGGGCTACGGCGCCCACCTGGGGGGATTCGCGGCCGGGTTGGCCGCCGGCGCCGCGGCCCGGTTCTTTCGCCTTTGGACGCCCCCCGCGGACCCCTCCGGCGATGGGTCCTGGGCGTCGTGAGCGGCGCCCCGGCGCGCGCCGTCATCGACCTTCGAAAATTGAGCGTGTATCGCCCCGCCCCCCTTTTGTCCGGGGTGGATTGGACCGTGCGGCGGGGGGAGCATTGGGTGATTTTGGGGGCCAACGGTTCGGGCAAATCAACGTTGGTGAACGCCCTGGCCGGGTACGTGACCCCGTCCGACGGCGAAATGACCGTGTTGGGGAAAACCTACGGCCGTTCCGACTGGCGGATCCTTCGGGAGAAAATCGGCCTGGTGAGCGGGAATTTAATCCCCCGGTTTAACGAGGACGAAACGGCCCTGGAGGTCGTGGCGGGCGGCCTCCGCGGCCAAATCAATTTGTGGACGGCGCCGACCCCCGGGGAGGCCCGGACCGCCCGGCGCTGGCTCGGGCGGGTGGAAGCGGCTCCCGTGGCGGACCGTCCCTGGAGCGTTCTGTCCCAGGGGGAGCGCCAGCGCGTGTTGATCGCCCGGGCGTTGGTTCGCAAGCCCGCGCTTCTGATTTTGGACGAGCCCTGCGCGGGCCTGGACCCCCTGGCCCGGGAAACCTTCGTCGCTTTTTTGGCACGGCTGGGCCGCCGACCTTCGCCGTCCCTCGTGTTGGTGACCCACCACGTGGAGGAAATCGGGCCCGTTTTCACCCACGCCTTGGCGCTCCGCCGCGGGGTCGTCGCCGCCCGGGGGCCCCTGGGCCGCGTGGTGACCGGGCCCGTGCTTTCCCGGGTGTTCGACGCCCCGGCCCGCGTGGCCCGCGCCGGCAAATCCTTCCGCCTCGCCCTTCGGCCCCGCCCCTCCGCCGTCCTTTAAATCCGCCTTGACAAAGGCGGCCGTCCCGCGGTAGAATGATAATGAGACCCGATATCAATATGGAAAACGAACTCGCGCTGTTGCGTCGCCACATCAAAACCCGGGGCCTGCGGGACACGGCCCAGCGGGAAGGGGTGCTGCGCTTCCTGTTCTCCCGGACCGACCACCTGAGCTCCGAAGAGGTGTATCAAGGCCTTCGGGGCCGGCGGGCCCGCGTCGGGCGGGCCACGGTGTTCCGCACCCTGAAACTCCTGGAGGAATGCGGGCTGGCCACCAAAGTGACCTTCCCCGACGGCACCCAGAAGTTTGAGCGGGCCCACGGGCGGGCCCACCACGACCACATGATCTGCGTGAAATGCGGGACGGCCTTCGAATTCGAAAGCCCCGCCATTGAGCGTTTGCAGGCCCGGGAGGCCCGCCGGCGGGGGTTCGAAATCCACGGGCACCGGCACGAATTGTTCGGCCGTTGCCGGGCCTGCGCCGGAGGCCGGTCGTGAAGCGGTTTTGGGCGTTTTTGCTTTTGACGTCGCCGGCGCTGGCGGCGTCGCCGCCCGTGGACGAATTGATGCAAGGCCTCTCCGGGCGGGCGGAATCCGTCGAAAAAGCCCTCCAGGACGAAAACGGCCCCGCGGCCGTCCGGGATTTTGAAGGGATGGCCGACTTTTTTGAGAGGCTCCGGGAGTTGCACGCGCCCCGCTACGGGGGCGACCCCCGGGAGTGGATCGACGACTGCTCCCGGAGCCGGGTGTTGGCCCTCTCCGCCCGGGAGGCCGTGCTGGGCGGGCGGTGGCCCGACGCCCGAACCGCCTTCGGGGACCTGATGAGCCTTCAAAAGGACGCCCACCGGGCCTTCCGCCCCACCCTTTTTCAACGCCTGGGCCGGTGGTTTAAGAAGAAACCGGCCGGGCCGGCCGGAAGTGTCGCAAACGAAAAAAAAGGAGCGCAACAACCATGAAAAAGAAGTGGATGCTGGGAGCGATCGTTTTGTTGGGCGGGATCAACGCCCGGGCCCACGTGCGGGATTATCTGGACACCTATTCGCCCGCGACCCTGGAAAAGGGCGCGGCGGAACTGGAGTTGTGGACGGATTTGCGGAACCCGGACCGGGGCGACGCCTATTGGGTTCACCAAACGGAAGTGGAATACGGGGTGACCCCGCGCTACACGTTGGGCCTTTACGGCGTGTTCATCGACGGTCAGGGGTTTTCGGCCCTCAAGGTGGAAAACCGTTACCGGCCCGAGATGCCGTCCTCCTGGCCGCTGGACACCGCCCTGTATTTGGAGTTGAAGAAAGCCAACGGGCGCAAGGAGAACAACGAAATCGAAGGGAAAATCTTGCTGGGGAAAACCTGGGGCGCCGTGAACGTCACCGCGAACCCGATTCTGGCGCTGGAGGAAACGCGCGACGCCAACGGGGACAAAAGCTGGGAATTGGAATCCGGATTGGCCCTGGGCACGTGTTACCGTCACGCCTGGAAAGACGTGACGCCGGGCCTGGAGCTTTTGATCGCGGAGAACGAGACCCGCCTGACGCCCGGGGTGTATATCGATGTCATGCCGGGCATCCGGTTCAACGTGGGCGTGGGGATCGGGTTGGAGAAGAAGGCCGACGACGCCCAGTTGAAATCCATTCTCGAGGTGGAATTCTGATTTTTTCAAGACGGTCTTCCGCCGGGCGACGTCCGTGACGACGGTCCAGGCCCCCCTCTCCGGGGACTCCGTGGACGGCGGCCGTCCCGCGGGGCCGACGTCCCGCGTCGCCCCGCCTCGGGTCAAAACGCTGGTCCTGGTGGGGAACCCCAACGTCGGGAAATCGGTGCTGTTTCACCGGTTGACGGGGCGCTACGCCACGGTGTCGAATTACCCGGGCACCACGGTGGAAGTGTCGACCGGCACGACCTGGCTGGCGGGGGAAAAGTGGCGCGTGGTGGACACGCCGGGGGTCAACTCCCTCATGCCGACCTCCGAGGACGAACGGGTGACGCGGGATTTCCTGCTTCGGGAGCGGCCCGACGTCGTGTTGAACGTCGTGGATTCCAAAAATCTCCGGCGGGGGCTCGCCCTCACGCTGGAGCTGGTGGATTACGGATTGCCCCTGGTGGTGGCGCTCAATTTGGCGGACGAAGCCCTGGACCGGGGCATCGCCATTGACGTCGACCGTCTTTCCCGCCGCCTGGGCGTTCCCCTGGTCAGCACCGTGGCCACGACCGGGGACGGCCTGCCGGACCTGAAGCGCGCCCTGGAACACCCCACCTGTTCCAACGTGGCTCCGCCGGAAAACCCCGACATCGCCCGGGCCCTGGCCGCCCTGGCCCCGCATTTTTCGCCCAAAGCCAAAGCCCGGCGGGCCGTGAGCCTGTCCTTGTTGTCCGGGGACGACACCGTGCTGACCTGGGCCGGGGAATTGCTGGCCCCGACCTCCTCGGAAAAAGACCTCTTCGCCGCGGCCAAAACGGCCCGGGAGCGCTTTGCCGGGGCCCCGCGTTCGCTCCTCTTCGACGCCCGGTCCGGGTACCTCTCCGAACTGGTGGCCGACGTGGTCACCCAGCGCGGCCGCCTGGGCCGCCGTTGGTCCCAGCGGATCGGCCAATGGTGCCTTCGGCCGTGGCCCGGGTATTTGATCGGGGCCGCGATCTTGTACGTCGTTTATCTCTTCGTCGGCGTCTTCGGGGCGGGCACGGCGGTTAATTTCCTGGAAAAAACCGTCTTCGGGGAAATCATCACCCCGGGCGCGACCCGCGCCTTGGCGGCCCTTCACACGCCGGCCTTCGGGATGGACCTTCTCGTGGGGCCCTACGGCGTGGTGAGCATGGCCTTTTCCTATGCCTTCGCGCTCATCCTCCCCATCGTCACCACTTTTTTCATCGCCTTCGGGTTGCTGGAAGATTCGGGGTATCTCCCCCGGCTTTCGGTGCTGTTGGACCGGGTGTTTCGGGTGATGGGGTTGAACGGCCGGGCGGTGCTGCCGGTGATTCTGGGTTTGGGGTGCGACACCATGGCCACCATGACGACCCGGATCCTCGACACCAAAAAGGAGCGCGTCATCGTGACGATGCTCCTGGCCCTCTCGATTCCCTGCTCGGCGCAATTGGCGGTCATCCTGGGCATGACGGCGGGGCTGTCGCCCCGGGTGTTATTTCTTTGGCTGACCGTCCTGATCGGCGTGACACTGGCCTCGGGGTGGGCCGCCTCCCGGGTGCTCCCGGGCGCCCGATCGACCTTTCTCATGGAGATCCCGCCCATCCGGCGGCCGCTCCTCCGCAACATTTTGATGAAGATGAAAACCCGGCTGGCGTGGTATTTAAAGGAAGTCGTGCCCCTCTTTGTGTGGGGGACGCTGGGCCTTTTCTTTCTGGACCGGTGGGGCGGGTTGAAGGCGGCGGAACGGCTGTTCGCCCCCGTCGTTCAAGGGTGGCTGGGCCTGCCGGCCCGGGCCACGGAGGCTTTTTTGGTGGGGTTTCTCCGCCGGGACTACGGCGCGGCCGGATTGTACCGCCTCCAACAGGAGGGCTTGTTGAACCTCCGACAGGTGACGGTGAGCCTGGTCCTCATCACCCTCTTTATGCCCTGCATCGCCCAGTGGCTGATGATGTTTAAGGAGCGGGGGTGGCGGGCGGCCCTCGGGCTGACCCTGGCGGTGATGGCCGTGGCCCTGGGCGTCTCCGGGGCCTTGAACGGTCTTTTGCTGGCCTTCCCTTCGCTGGTGGGCTAAAATCTTTTTATGACCGACGTTCAGAAATACCCCATTCCCTCCGCCGCCCGGGAAGATTTGGAAGAGACCCTGGGCCTCGTTTGGCAAAAGCGCGAAGAGGGCGTGACCGACGCCGCCGTCCTCCGTCAACTCATGACCGAGAGCGTGGGGGGGGACGCGTGCGCCCAAGCCTTGACGGGGGGGTATCTCCGGGAAAGCGGCCCCCGCCTTGAACTGACGGCGACGGGCGAGGCCCTGGGCGCCGACGTGTCCCGGCGGCACCGGTTGGCGGAACGCCTGTTGACCGACGTGCTCAGCCTGGACCGCGGCGCGGTGGACCCCAACGCCTGCCGGCTGGAACACATCATTTCCCCCGAGGTCAGCGAATCCATCTGCACGCTCCTGGGCCACCCCAAGGAGTGCCCCCACGGCCACGCCATTCCCCCCGGCCCCTGTTGCGCCCGGGTGGAAAAACATTTGGAACCCATCGTCGTCCCCTTGAGCCGCCTTCGTCCCGGGGACCGGGGAACCGTGGCCTACCTGCAACTCCGGGAGCACCCGGAACTTCACCGGCTCTTGTCCTTGGGCCTCATCCCCGGAGCGGCCGTGCACCTGCACCAAACCTACCCCGCCTTCGTCGTGGATTTGGGCGAAAGCCAGCTGGCCCTGGAGGAATCCGTGGCCGACCGAATTTACGTTCGGCGCTCCCTGGACCTCTAAATTTCCTAAACTGTCCTTTTATTCTCCTCGTTGGAAAGGTTTTATGCCCCTCGCACCCTTGACGCGCCCCATCGTCTTCTTCGATCTGGAAACCACCGGCCTTTGGCCCGACGTGGATCGGATCATCGAAATCGCCTTGCTGAAACGCTACCCCGACGACCGCGTCGAGCGCCTCTCCCAGCGTTTCGACCCGGGCATTAAAATTCCGGCGGAATCCTCGGCCATCCACGGCATGTCCAACGCCGATTTGGCGGGCCAGCCGGCCTTCAAAGAATGGGCGCCCAAGTTGTTCGACATCTTCCGCGACACGGACCTGGGCGGCTACGCCCTCATGCGGCTGGACGTCCCCATCTTGACCAAGGAATTCGACCGCGCCGGCTTTCATTTTTCCATGGAGGGGCGGCGCATCGTGGACGCGAGCGTCATTTTCCGGGAGCGCGAACGGCGGGATTTGACGTCGGCCTACCGGTTCTATTGCGGCAAAACCCTGGTCGGCGCCCACGGCGCCGAGGCGGACAACGACGCGGCCTACGAAGTCTTTCTGGCCCAGTTGGAGCGGTACCCCAATTTGCCCCGGGACGTGGAGGGCATCAACGCCTTTTGCACCTCCTCCGAGCCCAGCCAGGTGGACAAGGAAGGAAAGCTGGTGTGGCGGGACGCCGAGGCCTATTTCAATTTCGGCAAACACCGCTACCGCTCCCTGGAGCAGGTGACCCGGGAGGACCCGGACTACATCGATTGGATCGTGGCCAAAGGCGACTTCCCCATGGACTTCATCGACATCTGCCGGAACGCCCGCCGGGGCAATTTCCCGCGCAAAGCGGCCGGCGCCAAAAAATGACGCACCAAGCGGTCATGTGGCTGGTTTTTAACGCCGTGGTTCTCGCCATGCTATACGTCGATTTGGCCGTGGCTCAAAAAAAGAGCCACGCCGTGGGCCTGCGCGAAGCCGCCCTGTGGAGCTTCGTTTGGGTGTGCGTGTCCCTTCTTTTCGCCGTGGGCATCCATTTTTATCTTTCCCCCGAGAAGGCCCTCCAGTTCCTCACCGGCTACGTCATCGAGAAATCTCTCAGCGTGGACAACATGTTCGTTTTTATCATGATTTTCTCCTTTTTCGGCATCGAGGCCGAGCATCAGCCGCGGGTGTTGAAATGGGGTATTTTGGGCGCTTTGCTTTTGCGGTTTATTCTTATTTTCATCGGCGCGACGTTGGTCGCCCGGTTCCACTGGGTGTTGTACTTGTTCGGGGCGATTCTCCTGTATTCCGCCTACAAGATGGCTTTCGGCGTGGAGAAGGAATTCAATCCCGACGACAACGCCTTGTTCCGGCGGCTGCGTCGGTTGATGCCCATGACCGGGCTCGCCGGCCAACGGTTCTTCGTCCGATTGAACGGGGTCCTTCACGCCACGCCGTTGCTGCTCGCCCTGGTGGTCGTGGAATTCAGCGATGTGGTTTTCGCCTTGGATTCGATCCCCGCCATTTTCTCCATTACCCAGGACACGTTCATCGTTTATACCTCGAATGTGTTCGCCATTTTGGGGCTTCGGGCCCTTTATTTCCTGGTCAGCGGATTGGTCCAAATGTTCGCCTTTTTAAAATACGGAGTGGCGCTGATTTTGGCGTTCGTGGGTGTCAAAATGTTGGGGTCGTCGTTTTTTCATATTTCCACGGCGTTTTCCCTCGGCGTGATCCTGTCCGTGCTCGCCTTCTCCATTGTCTTGTCCCTGCTGTTTCGTCAACGCCCTCCTAAAGTCGCGTTCGATCAGTCCCCTCGCCCCGCCGACCCTCCCGTCCATAGCTGATCCATGTCATTTTTATCGGTGCAGGGAAGGACTAAAATGACGATGATTCCCCTGGAGGCCTCATGAACGGCGCTCAATTGCATTTGGTTTTAATTCATTTTCCGGTGGCGGGCGTCTTTTTCGCCCTGCTGTTGCTGGCCTACGCCTTCTTAAGAAAAAACACGGACGTCCTCCGGGTGGCGTTGGGGTTTCTCGTGCTCACGGGCCTCGCCGGGTTGGCGGCCTATTGGACCGGCGAAGGGGCCGAAGAGGCCGTTGAAAAAGTCGCCTCCGTGGCCGGCGGCTGGATCCACACCCACGAAGAGGCCGCGGAAGCCGCGTTGATCGCTTTGGAAATAGCGGCCGCCCTGGCGCTGGGGGGCCTGGTCTTTTTCCGCCGGTCCGGCGGTCCCCGCCCGGCCTACCTCGGGGCGGTGTTCGCCGCCACGCTCGCGGCCGCGGCGCTGCTGGGCCGCGCGGCCCACCACGGAGGGCAGATCCGCCACACGGAAATCCGCCCCGCGGCCGCGGCCGGCGCTCCGGCCCCCGCCGAAACGCCCGACTCCGATGCCCGCTGACGGCCCGTCCCTCCCCAAAGCCGCGGGAGACCCGGCCCACGACGTTTTCCATGGGGACCGGGGCTCCCTCGATGTTTTTTTCCGTCCCCGGTCGGTGGCCGTGGTCGGCGCCACCGAAACCGCCGGCACCGTCGGCCGCACGCTTCTTTGGAACCTGATTTCCTCCTCCTTCGGCGGCACCGTCTACCCCGTCAACCCCAAGCGCCCGAGCGTCCTGGGCATTAAAGCCTATCCCCGGGTCTCGGACATTCCGGAAGCGGTGGATTTGGCCGTGATCGCCACCCCGGCCCCCACGGTGCCGGACGTGGTGTCGGAATGCGTGTCCCTGGGCGTCCCCGGGGGCATTGTGATTTCCGCCGGTTTTAAGGAATACGGCGCCGAAGGCGCCTCGCTGGAAAAACGACTGGCCGACGCGGCCCGGGGAAAAATGCGCCTGCTGGGTCCGAACTGTCTGGGCCTCATGTGCCCCCCGTCGGGGTTGAACGCGACTTTCGCCAAGGGCATTTCAGCGGCGGGGAGCGTCGGTTTTCTCAGCCAATCCGGCGCGCTGTGCACGGCCGTTTTGGATTGGAGTTTCCGGGAGAACATCGGCTTTTCCGTTTTCGCGTCTCTGGGCTCCATGCTGGACATCGGCTGGGGGGACCTCATCGATTATCTGGGCAACGACCCCAAGACCGAAAGCATCGTGATCTACATGGAGTCCGTGGGCGACGCCCGGGCCTTCATGTCCGCCGCCCGGGAAGTGTCCCTCACCAAGCCCATCATCGTGATCAAGGCCGGGCGCACCGACGCGGCCGCCAAGGCCGCCGTGAGCCACACCGGCTCCCTGGTCGGGCGGGACGACGTGTTGGACGCCGCTTTCGAGCGGTGCGGCGTGGTGCGCGTGGATTCCATCTCGGAACTCTTTCAAATGGCGGCGACGCTCTCGAAACAGCCCCGTCCCAAGGGCCCCCGCCTGACCATCGTGACCAACGCCGGCGGTCCCGGCGTGCTCGCGGCCGACGCGTTGATCGAACACGGCGGCCAGCTGGCGGAGTTGTCGGAAAAAACGGTGAAGGAAATGAGCGGCTATCTGCCCGGCCCCTGGAGCCACGGCAACCCCGTGGACGTCCTGGGGGACGCGGACGCCAGCCGCTTCGGCCGCGCTTTTGAATCCGCCGCCAAGGACCCCAATTCCGACGGGCTGTTGGTGATCCTGACGCCCCAGGCCATGACGGACGCCACGGGTTCGGCCCAGCACGTGGCGCTCAAGGCGGGCGCCGTGCCCGGAAAACCGGTCCTCGCCAGCTGGATGGGCGGCGACACCGTGGCCGACGGCCGGCAGATTTTGACCAACGCCGGCGTTCCCGTTTTCAATTACCCCGACACCGCCGCGCGCATTTTCTGCACCATGTGGTCCTACAGCGCCAATCTGCGCGCCCTTTACGAAACCCCGACTCTGTCGGCCGGCGCCGACGCGGCGGGACGCGACCGCACCGGGGTGGAACGGTTGTTGTCCCAGGTTCGGGGCGAAGGGCGGACCCTCCTCTCCGAAGCGGAATCCAAGGCGCTTCTGGCGGCCTACGGAATCCCGACCGTGGACACCCGGGTGGCGGCCACGGTGGAGGACGCCGTGAAAGCGGCCGAGGCCATCGGTTACCCGGTGGTGTTGAAACTCCATTCCCACACCGTGACCCACAAATCCGACGTCGGCGGGGTTCGCCTGAACATTTCCGACGCGGCCGCGGTACGGGGGGCCTACGCCGCCATTCAGCGCGGGGTCGAGTCCGCCCACGGGGCGGGCCATTTCCTGGGCGTCACCGTCCAGCCCATGGTGCGGGCCCAGGGCGTCGAAGTCATTTTGGGGGCCAGCCCCGATTCCCAGTTCGGCCCGGTGCTTTTGTTCGGCACCGGCGGCAAAATGGTGGAAGTCTACAAGGACCGGGCCCTGGGCCTTCCGCCCCTCACCACCACCCTGGCCCGCCGATTGATGGAAAAAACAAAAGTGTGGAAAGCCCTTCAGGGCGTTCGGGGAGACCGGGCCGCCGACATCGCCGCCTTGGAGCACGCCCTGGTTCGTTTTAGCTGGCTGGTGGCGGAGCAGGACGCCATCAAGGAAATCGACATCAACCCCCTGGTCGTTTCGCCCGACGGCGTCGTGGCCTTGGACGCCCGGGTCGTTCTCTACGGGCCCTCGGAACCGCCCCGGGTTCGCCCGGCCATCCGGTCCTACCCGGCGGAGCACGTTCGTTCCTTCAAGGCCAAAGACGGGACCGGGTTGGTGTTCCGCCCCGTTCGTCCCGAGGACGAACCCGCCCTGGTGAAATTTCACGAAGAACTTTCGGAGCGGAGCATCGTGTCCCGCTACCTCCGCCCCTTTGAATTGTCCGAACGAACCGCCCACGACCGCCTGCGCCGGGTTTGTTTCACCGACTACGACCGGGAGATGGTGTTTGTGGCGGCGGTGCCCAAACCCGCCGGCGAAGACATTTGGGCGGTGGGACGCCTGAGCCGCCGACCGGGCGGGCGGGAAGCCCAGTTCTCCATGCTCGTGTCCGACCCCCACCAAAAAATCGGCTTGGGCGCCGGACTCCTGGCCCACCTGATCGACGTGGGGCGGGCGGAAGGCCTCGCGGTTCTCTGGGCCGACATTCGCGCCGACAACGCCGAAATGTTGAAGGTGGCCCAGCGGTTGGGGTTCCGCGTCCTGTCCTGCACCGACGGCACCGGCCGGGCCCACCTGGATTTGTAAACCCCGGCGCGGCCCCGTCGTGCCTTCGCCGATTTACTTCGACAACGCCGCCACCTCCTGGCCGAAACCCCCCCGCGTCCTCGAGAGCTTCGCCCGCTATCACCACACCGTCGGCGCCAGCGCGGGTCGCGGCGCCTACCCCCGGGCCCGGGCCTCGGGCCGCATTCTTTCGGACCTTCGGGCGGCCGTCGCCCGCCTGTTCAACGCCCCCGATCCCCGCCGCGTGGTTTTCACCCTCAACTGCACCGACGCCCTGAACGCGGCCATCCACGGCCTGCCCTGGAAAACCGGGGACCGGGCCCTGGTGTCTCCCTTCGAACACAATTCGGTTCTCCGCCCGCTGAACGCCTTGAAGGCCCGGCGGGGAATCGCCGTCGATGTGATGCCGACGGACGGCGACGGGCGCGTGCGGCTCGAGGCCCTGCCGCGGGCCCTCAAAGCCCGAACCCGCCTGATCGCCTGCCTCCACGCTTCCAACGTGACGGGCGTGATCCAACCCGTGGGGGCCCTGGGGGCCTTCGCCCGGCGCCGGGGAATCCCTTTTCTGGTCGACGCCGCCCAATCCGCGGGCGCGGTGCCTATTGATGTCCGGGCGATGAAAATCGACTTCCTCGCTTTTCCCGGTCACAAGGCCCTTCTGGGTCCCCTGGGCACGGGCGGTCTGATCGTGGCGCCGGGAATGGACCCGGCGCCCCACCGCCAGGGCGGCACGGGCAGTCGGTCCGAGGAGGAAGTTCAACCGTCGGAATTTCCCGACCGGCTGGAATCCGGCAGTCACAACGCCCCCGGCTTGCTGGGTCTCTTGGAGGGGATTCGGTACGTCGCCGCCCGGGGGGTCGAGGCCATTCGGCGGGGGGAACGGGCCCGCATCGAGCAATTCCGCAAAGGGGTTCGGGCGATTCCGGGCCTGCGCCTTTTCGCTCCGGCCGACGGCGACCACCAGGCGGCGGTTTTTTCCTTTCTTTTCGACGGGGAGGACCCGCGCCGCTCGGCCGCCCGCCTCTGGGCCGGGCACCGGCTGATGGTTCGGGCCGGCCTCCACTGCGCCCCCGGGGCCCACCGATTTATCGGCACGTTGCCCATCGGGACCTTCCGTTTTTCCTTCGGCCCCTGGACCACGGCGTCGCACGTGGACCGCGCCCTGGCCGCCCTTCGGGGCCTCGCCCCCCGGCGCCCGTCAACTTTCCACCTTTCCGGGCGATAAAGTACAATGGACCCATCCCTTACGACGGAGGACGTCGGTGCCCCATTCCGCTCCGAACGCGGAGAGTGAGCTTTACTCTTATATTAACCTGAAGCTGGCGGCCCTCGGGCAGCCCGCCGTGGACGCCGTGCGCAGCGACAATTTGCTGTCGGTGGCCCAGCCCCTCCTCCGCAACTACCGGGAGAAGGACCGCCTGCTCTCCCAATACCTCTGCCCCGCCGATTGGCGCATCCAGCATTTCCTGGACGATTACCTGCGGGCCGATCCCCTGACGGAACCCGTGCCCTTGCCGTCCACGACCTTCGTGCTGGACCGTCCGGGGTTGGCCCGGGCGCTCTCCCTGCCGCCGACCGGCGATCGGTTCGTTTCCAACATCGTGACCAGCTACCGGGTGGCCCAGGGCGTCCTGCACAATCCGAAAAGCGACCGGCGCACGACCGCGGGGGTGTTCCACATCGCGGAGGGGGGCTTGCCCATCCCCGAGGACAAGAAGGCCGTGCCCAAGGCCGTGTACCGAAATTTGCTCAACGAGGCCTTTCGCCCGCCCGAGGACCTGATGGAGCTGCCCTTCACGGCCGATCAAAAAGACAAGGCCCGGCTGTTCGTTTCGCTCCTTCTGCGCCCGCTCGTCCGGCCCGCGATCCCCGGACGCCGATCGGCCCAGAGCATGGAAATTCGATTTTTCGTGCCGGGCAACCTCGTGTCCAATCTGGATTTCGTGGAATCGATCTTCGACAACGGGGGGGACCCGTACCTCCCCGAAAACGACGCGGCCATGGATTTGGACGGCTGGACCGGGCACACCGGGTGCGTCATTTTGGCCCCCCACCTGGTCGGTCTCACGAAGAAATCCCTGGGCCTTCCGCCGCTGGACAAGGCCACCGAGCGCCAGCGCCGGGACGGGATGTGCTGGGCGTCGCCGGACGAACGCTACAACGAGGGCCAGGCCTTCAAGATCACGGCGCGGGACGAGCGGGGCGTGATGGTCACGGTCATCGCCGACAACTATTTCGGCTACTGCAAAAAAGAAGTGAAGACCCAGATCAGCTACGCGGCCAACCTGTACGGCGGCGTGGAGGAGGAACACTCGGGCGGGGCGCTGGCCTTTCCCAGCTACGCCGAGGGGGACAGTTTCCACCAGGAGGAACGCATCCTGCCCCAAAACGGCCAGAGTTTTCGGGACGTGGCCGCCCTCTACGGCGATCGGATGGAGGTCCGCCCCGAAGGCTACGGCGTGGACAAGATCTACCCCGACATCTTTTACGTGCCGTCGGACGCCCGGTTCGATTTGGTCGCCAAGTCCGTCCTGTGGGCCGGCGAGGGGCAGACGCAAAAAATAAAACTGTTGGCGGGCGCGGCCTACGTGTATCCCAACGGCTACAAGGTGTTTCTGGAAAAGCAACCGGGGGGCAAGGGGTGGCATTTGGTGACCGCGACCCCCGAAGGCACCCTGTGCCACAAGCCCAGCACGGTGTCCGGGGGGGGGAAATCCGAAATTTCCAAATCCATCCTGGACGCCATGGTCCAGGGCCCCGTGTTCGTCGCCAATTTCAAAGCGGACTTCGACCAGGTCGAGGCCGTGATCAACGGCGAGTTCGGCCACCGGTTCCGGAACCCCAAAGTCATGACGCGCCCCTCGCGCCCCATTTTAAGCCCCCGCCGGTCCCTGGGGTCCGTCATCAAATTGCTGACCCCCGCCGAGGAATACATCGACGAATTCAACAAGTGGCTGCGTTCGATTCCGCCCCACATCCTGGATTTGATTTTCATCGTGAAACGTTTTTACCGGGAGGAGTGGGGGACGCGCTGGCGGGAACGCTTCAGCGTCGACGCCATCAACGGCGCCCCGGGCCACGAATTGAAGCTGGACGGCAAGCGGCTCACGGCCCAGTACCTGCGCGTGGGGTTCGACCCCGACGGCTCCCGTCGCATTCTGCGCGTTCGCCAGGATTTCAACGCCGCCCGCAAGGTGCAGGTGGAGGACGACATCACCGCGTCGGTGGTGGTCCCCGTCGGGGAATTGACGGGACTGGCCGGCGGAATCGCCGAGGGAAGCGTCAAGCTCGTGCAAAATTGCGAGCGACGCCTGTTTCAGCGCCCCGACGACGCGATTCACCCGGGCTACGACAAGCAAGCCGAGGCGGACATCGCGGGCCCCGGCGTCTTCCTGTCCAATTTTGAACCGCTGTCCCGGGACCGGGCGCGGGAGATGGTGGAGGACGCCATGGGGTTCGACCTGTACACCGAACCCATTCAGGCTCTTTTCCGCGCTTTCCTGAAAGCCCGGCGGCCGGACTACATCGTGGCGTCCTCGGTGCCCCGGTTGTTCGACGGTCGCCCTTCCAAAAACCCCCGGTACCTTCAAAACCGGCCGGACCTGGTGGACCACCGGTCCACCTATTTGGCCGAATTGGGCGCCCGCCTGTTCCGGAAAATTCCGCCGAACCAACCTTGCGTGTCGCCGGTGAACGCCGTGCTGGCGGGGCGCCGCAACAACCCGCCGGCGCCCGAGGCCGGCGCGCCGCCCTTGGCGGTGTACAACCCGATTCACTACCAGGAACTGCCGGAATTTTTCATGGATTTGATTTCAAGCCTGACCGGCAAATCGCCCTCCACCACGGGGTTCGGCTCCGAAGGCGCCTTGACCAAGGGCCCCTTCAACGCCCTGTGGCCCATCATCGATTTGAACAACGCCCTCGTGTCCTTCGTCTTGACCGCACAGGCGGGATTCACGACCTCGGCGGGGCACGTCGGGCCCCGCTACAAAGTGGACCACGACATCAGCCTGTTGGTGCCGGAAATTTGGTGCCGGTTGTCCAACGACGAGCGGAGCCCCCGGGAAATGATCCGGCAAGGTCAATTGGAAAAAGTGGAGGATTTCGATTACGAGGGGCGGCGGATCCCGGCCAGCCGCCTCGGCTACCGGATCACGCAGAAGTTCGCCCGGGCGTTTTTGGGCCGGATTTTCAACAACCCCAACGTGGTTTTTCCCGAGGACATGCTGAAGCCGGAATTGCAGGACCGCGCGGTGTTTGTCGAAGGGGTGGAGGCCATCGCCGCCGCCCACCAGCGAGTGGCCCAGGAATATTTCGCCGACGGAAGCGTGGAAGCGGCCTGTCCGCCGTTGCGGGCCCTGCTGCACATCATGGCCCACGGGCATTTCGAAGGGAAAAACGCGACGGACCCGTCGATTCGAGCCCTTTTCACGGCGGAGAGCGTTTTGTCCAGCGATTGGTACCGCCGGCGTCTGGAAACCCAGGCCGAGCGGGACCGCGCCCTGTGGGCGCGGCACGTGGCGGCGCTGGAGGAAGCGGCCGCCGATCCCATCCGGTCCGAAACCATCGGCCGGACGGCCCTTCGGGAAAAATTGGCCCGGGCGCGGCAGGAATTGAAGAAAACCGAATCCCCCGAGTACGCCGAGGGCTTGCGGGGCGCCCTGGGCGCCGATCCCTTCGGCGTCAAAACGGCGGGATCGCCCGTCGTCGCCCCGGCGGCCCGCTGAGTCACCGCATCAGGAGCAGGACCATGGCCTGGGTCGACAGGACCCGGAGCAGCATGGTGAGCGGGTACACCGTCGCGTAGGACAAGGCCGGCGCTTCGGATCCGAAGTGGGCGTTGGCGAAGGCCAGGGCGGGCGGATCCGTCATGGCGCCGGCCAACAGGCCGCAGAGCGCGGTGTAATTCGTTTTCAAGAACAGGCGCGCCACGACCCCCACCACCAAGAGCGGCACCAGCGTGATCGCCGCCCCCCACAGCACCCACCCCACCCCCGGACCCGAGAGCAGCGTCTCGACGAATTTTCCGCCGGATTTGACCCCCACGCAGGCCAGGAAGAGCGAAATCCCCAGTTCCCGGATCATGAAGTTCGCGGAAATCGGCATGTGCCACACCAAGCGGCCGATCCGTCCCAGCCGCGCCAGCAAAATAGCCATGACCAAGGGGCCCCCCGCCAATCCCAACCGCACCGGCGCCGGCAGGCCCGGGACCGCCAGGGGCAAACTGCCGAGAACGACGCCCAGGGCGATGCCGACCAGGAGCGGAACGATTTGGGGGTCGTTGAGCTGTTTGGGCGAATTGCCCAACTCCTGGGCGGCTTGGCGGAGCGCGTCGGCTTCGCCGACCACCAGCACCGTGTCGCCGAACTTCAGTCGGAGTTCCGGGTGCGCCGCGAATTCGATTTCCATGCGGGAGAGCCGGGTGATCGTCACGCCGAACCGGCGCGGAAATTCCAGCGAATCGATCGTTTGGCCCAGGACGGATTTGCGCGTCACCAGCACGCGGCGCGTGGCGATGTCGCTCGGCACGTCCCGGAGGTCCACGTCGCTCACGCGGCCGACGATCAGGCGCAAATCCTCCAGTTTGTCTTTGGGACCCACGGCCAGGATCACGTCGCCCAGGTCGAGCGTCATGTCCGGCCGGGCGATGGACACGCGGCCCCCGTGCCGAACGCGGGAAATGACCACCGTCGATTGGGGCGAGCCGGGCATCCGCCCGATGGGAATGCCCGCCAGATTGACGTTCGTGACTTCCAAATTGACCGCCTGGAGGGACGGAGCGTTTTGTTTTTTGGAAAGGGCGAAGGCCTCCAGTTCCTTCTCGGGCCGGATGCGGAAGACCGTGCGAAGCACAACCATCACCAGGATGATGCCGATGACGCCGAAGGGGTAGGCGACGGCGTAGCCCATGCCGGGGGTCTTGACCAATTCCGATTCGGGGCCGGCGATGTCGCGCAGGGCCTGCTGCGCGGCGCCGAGGCTCGGGGTGTTGGTGGTGGCGCCGGCCAGAACGCCGACCGTGGCCGGGAGGTCCAGCCCGCCCCAGTGGTGGGCGATGCCCGCCATGGCCACGCCGCCCAAAACCACGGCCGCGGCGAGGAGGTTCAAGGGCAGGCCCTCTTTTTTAAGAGAGGAGAAGAAGCCCGGACCGACTTGAAGGCCGATGGCGTAGACGAAAAGGATGAGCCCGAATTCCCGGGTGAACTCCAGCACGTGTTCGTTCAGCGTGACGCCCAAGTGGCCGAACAACAACCCGCTGAAAAGTACCCCGGCGATGCCGAGGCCCAAACCGCGGACTTTCAGTTGACCCAAAGCCAGCCCCAGGGCCGCGACGGCGGTGATGACCAGGACGGCGTGGGGGACGGATTCGGGATCCAACAGCGTGGCGAAGAGGTTCATGGGATTAATCCTTTGTGAGTCGTAGTGCCGCGGCGAGGACCACGATGGTCACCGCCAATAAAACGTTGACGCGGGCCCAAAAAGCCAACCGACGGGCGGCCGCCTTGAATTCCGGCGCCGCCGGACGGTCGGCCAGGCGAATCAACGCCGGGCCGAGGGAAAGGTCGTGCCAAAAGCTTAGGACCAGCATGACGGCGAACGCCCCGAGCTTGATCGACAACAAACGGCCGTAGGTCGTTCCGGTCAAATACCGGGGGGAACAAAACAAAAGGTAGCGAACCCGGTGGAGCCCGGTGAGCGCCAGGATCGCCAAGGCGGCCCACCCGGCGCGAGAAAAACGCCGGCCCACCGTTTGAACCAAGGGCAGTCGAACCGCGGGGGGCACGTCCCGCCGGAGCACGGGCCCCAAAATGCCCCCGGTAAAGAGCATGCCGCCCACCCAAAGGGCCCCGGCCAAAAGGTGCAGGGCGTGGAGCGCGAGGTCCATCACGCGTAAAGAAACTCGCGGATGTCGTAGTGGGCCCGCCGGGCCCCGGTGTCGGGCAATCGGGCTTCCATGGCCGTCCGCTGGTTCCACCGTTCGTTTTCCGTGAGGGGCGTTTCGCCGGGGCGGGACGGACCGCCCTCGTAAGGGGAAAAGTAAATCATATCGCCGGGCCCGAGGGGCGCCCGCGCCAGGAGGTCCGCGGTGCCGGCCACGTGGCGGTCGCGGTGTTCCCGGCCCCCGATTCCCAGAAGCACGATGGGCCCCGCGTGGATCCCCGCGTTTTTTAATTTCCGAATCGCCGCCACGACGGCCTCCGGGTCGCCCGGCTTCCGAATTTTTCGCCGAAGGGTCGGGTCGCCGGTTTCAACGCCCAGATACACCCGTCGAAGGCCCGCCCGCTGAAGCGTTCGAAGATCCTCCGGGGACCAACGCGCCAGCCGCGTGGCTTCGCCGAAGGCGTAGACGCCGCCCACGCCGTCGTCCTGGGGCCGGGCGAGACCGGGAAAGCGGGCCGCCGCCCGTTTCACCGCCGGGATCAACTGGGCGGGCGGGACGTCCAGCGCGTTGGCCGCCCCGAGGAAAAGCGAGCATCGGCCCGCCAAGGCGGGACCGAAGAGGCGTTCCACGTCGTCCAGGTGCCGTTCGAATTCTTCCGGCGACTTGATCCGAAAGGTTTGCCCCGCGTAAAAATCGCAAAAAGAGCACCGGTTCCAAGCGCACCCTTCGGTGGCCTGCAGAACCAGGGAGAGGTATTGATCCGGCGGCAATACGCCGATGGGTCGATAGGTCCGATGAAAATCTTCGGACTCGGATTCCCAGGCGGTCGTGAGCTTGACATGGGCCTTGGCCGCAAAAATCTCGGCTCGATCGTCGTTGGCGCGGACCGGGCGCCCCCGGACCAGGCAACGGAATCGTTTCGCCCGCCGAAGGGCGGGCAAATCCCGGCGAAAGCCTTCCAGGAGATCCAGAAACCGCCGGCGAAGAGCCGCCCGCTCCCCGGCGTTCAGGGGCCGCACGTCGCGTCGGGAGCGTCCGTCCGGGCCCGCCGTCCATTTCTTTTCCAGGCAACGGCCGTCCCACCCCCGGGCGATGTAGCGGTCGTTTTCGAAAAGAGCCCGGGGGCGTCCCGCCGCGTCGAACGTCAGCGTCGGGGCGGACCCCAGCGCCAGGGTGGCCGTCCCGGCGGTGAAGCCGAGGGTCACGGAGGAGGCGGAAGCGGAACGGGTCGTCGCGGTGGCCATAACGAAAAAAAGCTTCCCAGGTCGGGAAGCTCCTGAAAGGGGAGTGTAACATCTTGGATCGTCTCGAAACATGACGGGCGTCATGGATTCTCGTCGCCGGACGGTTATACTTATCCCGTGACCCCCCACACCGACTTAGGCGCAAGCCCGGCGTCCCGACCCGCGTTGAGCGGCGAGCGCCCGGCGCCGCCCCGGCTCATCTTCTGGGAAACGACGGCGGGATGCAATTTGCGCTGCGTCCATTGCCGCCGCCTGGACGTGTTGGACCAGGTGTCCGAAACCGATTTGTCCACGGCCTTCGCCCGGGACATGATTTCGGACATCGCGTCCTACTGCAAACCCATTTTGGTCCTCTCGGGCGGCGAACCCCTTTTCCGTCCGGACATCCTGACCATCGCCGACCACGCCCGAAGCGAAGGCCTCCGCGTGGCGCTGGCCACCAACGGCACCCTGGTCACCGCCGAAAAAGCCCGGGACATCCATAAGGCGGGCGTCGCCCGCGTGAGCATCTCCCTGGACGGCGCGGTGGCCGCCACCCACGATCGTTTTCGCGGGGCGGGAAATTTCGAACGCGCCCTGGCCGGGTTCAAGCACCTCAAGGCCCAGGGCGTGTCCCTCCAAATCAACATGACCGTGACCCGGTACAACGCCGAGGAACTTCCCCGCCTCCACGACCTCTGTTTGTCCCTGGGCGCCGACGCCTTGCACCTCTTCATGCTGGTGCCGGTGGGGTGCGGCGTTCAGATCGCCGATTCGGACATGTTGCCCTCCGCGGAATACGAAAAGTGGCTCAACTGGTTTTACGAACGGGAGCGGGAACAGCGCCTCGAAATGAAGGCCACCTGCGCCCCCCATTATTTCCGCATCGTGCGCCAGCGCTCCAAGGAAATCGGCGGGTTGCCGCCCAGCCATCACCGTCAGGAAGCCAAGGGCGCGACGCACCCCCATCAAGCGCTTCATCAGACGACCAAAGGC
The DNA here is from genome assembly GCA_016722575.1 of Elusimicrobiota bacterium. NCBI lineage: Bacteria > Pseudomonadati > Elusimicrobiota > Elusimicrobiota bacterium. The sequence continues at coordinate 355,782 of JADKIY010000006.1, forward strand.
TGCCTGGCGGGCCAGGGCGTCTGCTTCATTTCCCACAAGGGCGAAGTGTTCCCCTGCGGGTATCTTCCGATTTCCGTGGGCAGCGTTCGAACGACCCGGTTCAAGGACATCTGGGAGCTCTCGCCCGTTTTTCAGGATTTGCGAAACCCCGCTTTGCTGGAAGGCAAATGCGGGGCCTGTTCGTTCAAATACGTCTGCGGCGGCTGCCGGGCCCGGGCCTACTACGCCCACGGCGACGCTCTGGCGGAGGAGCCCCATTGCGTTTACGTTCCGGACGGGTACCAAGGAGATTTGGCGTGAACCGCCGCGCGGTCGGGTTCGTCGGGTTGGCGGTGCTTCTCGCCGGCGGCTGTCGTCGGGCCGAAACGCCCGCGTCCCCGGCGGCCTTCGACGCGGCCGCCCTGGAGGCCCGTTACCCCGCGGATCTGGGTTCGGCGTCGCTGGACGTCTCCAGCTACCCGCCCGAAAAAAAGGCCGATTTCGAGTTGTTCGCCCAAAAATGTTCCGGTTGCCACACCCTGGCCAGGCCCCTGAATTCGCCCTGGAGTTCCGAGGTCGATTGGCGGCGTTACGTCGAGCGGATGGAAACCAACGCCGAAGACAAATCCGGCAAACCCTTTCTCGCCGCCGTGGAAGCTAAAAAAATCATATCGTTCCTCGTCTACGACAGCCGGGAACGTAAAATCAAAAACAACATCGCCTTCGAGGCCGAACGGGCGCGTTTGAGCGATCTGTTCGCGAAGGTCGTGGCCGAAAAGAACCGGTTGGCGGCGGCCAAAAGCAAATCCCAGGGCCGGGAATCCGCCCCGTACGTGGGCGATCGTTAACGTTTTCGAATCAATCTTTCAGGAGGGACCACCATCGTGAAAAAACAAGCGGTTGTTTGGGCGTTGGCTTTGGGGTTGGGCGCGGGCGCTCTGGCGGTGCGGGCGGAGGACGCGGGCAAGATTTACGCGGCGAAGTGTCAATCCTGCCACGGCAAGGACGGCAAAGGCAACCCGGCCATGACGAAGGTGTTGAAGGCCGACATCGCGGCGCTGAGCCTCGTGGACGACGCAAGCCTCGCCAAAACGGACGCGGAATTGGTGAAAATCACTCTGGACGGCGTCGGAAAAATGCCGAAATATCAAGGCAAATTGGCCGAGGCGGACGTTCAGGCGGTCACCGAATACGTGCGCGCGCTTAAGCCCGCGCCCGCGAAATAGCTTTTTCGATCCATCGCGTCCAAGGAGTTTCTATGAAACGATTGTCTCTGGCGTTGGGGGCCCTGGTTCTCTTTGCGGCGGCGGCGGGGGCCGAAGACGTGGTCAAGCTTTACGGGGCCAAATGCGCCGGGTGCCACGGCAAAGACGGCAAAGGCAGCGCGGTCATGGTCAAGGCGCTCAAGGTGGATTTGGCGGCCTTGAGCCTGGTGGACGCGCCGAGCCTGGCGAAGAAAGACGAAGAGTTGGTCACGTTGACCCTCGTCGGGCAAGGCAAAATGCCGGCTCAGAAGGGCAAAATCAAGGACGAGGACGTCAAAGCCCTGGTGGCCTACGTCCGCGGTTTGGCGCCGAAGTCGGCCCAGTAATCTTCCCAAGAGCATGAGCGGAGCGCCCGTGCGCCGGCACCGCCTTTTCCCCAACGGATTTTGGGAAAGGACGGCGCTGGCCGGGGCGCTCCTTTTGTTTGGGGGCGTGGGCCGCCTCCGGGCCGACGGCAACGAAGACTGCCTCGCCTGCCACGGCAACGCCGATTCCGGCGCCCCCAGCGTCAATGAAAAGGCCTTCGCCCGATCCATTCACGGTCGCAACCTCTGCGTTTCCTGCCACGCGGACGCCACGGAAATTCCCCACGCCGAAAAACTCGCGCCGGTCTCCTGCGCCCGGTGCCATCGATTGGAAACGCAAATTTATCTGAACTCGGACCACGGCCGCGCCGTCGCCCGGGGCAAAGTCGAGGCCGCCTCCTGCAAGGATTGCCACGGGCACAGCCACACCCTGTTGAATTCCCGGAACCCCGCTTCGCCGGTCAACCGCCAAAACATTCACGACACCTGCGCCGCCTGCCACGGGAAAGACGACGCCCCCGCCAACCAAAATTTGACGGAGCGAAAACCCGTCGACAGCTACGATCACACGGTCCACGGGGTGGCGTTCCGCGCGGGCAAAATCAACGCGGCCGTCTGCTCCGACTGCCACGGCACCCACGATCTGCACGGGTCCGCCAATTCGGCCAGCCGGGTGAACCGGGCCCGCATCCCCGAGACCTGCGGCCGGTGCCACCAAAACGTTTTTTCCGTTTACCAAGTCAGCATCCACGGCCGCGCCAGCGCCAACGGGATCAAGGAAACCCCCGTGTGCACCGACTGCCACGGCGAGCACACCATTCAATCCCCGGAAAATCCCGCGTCCTCCGTGTTTCGCGGCGCCGTGACCAAGACCTGTTCGGGGTGCCACGAGTCCGAACGCATCGTGGCCAAATTCGGCCTCCCCGCCGGCCGGCTCAAAAGTTTCATGGACACCTACCACGGCCTCGCCTCCCAGCGGGGGGATTTGCGGGTGGCCAATTGCGCTTCCTGCCACGGGTGGCACGACGTGTTGCCCTCCGCCGACCCCCAATCCGCCGTGAACCCGGCCAACCTGGCCAACACCTGCGGCCGCTGCCACGCGGGGGCCCAGGTGAAGCTCCTCGCCGGGCGCATCCACGCGGGCAAAGAGAACCGGCCGCATCAATGGATTTTGTTTTTTCGATGGTTTTATTTGATCGTCATTCCCCTGACCATCGGGGGCATGTTGCTGCACAACGGGTTGGACTTCCTCCGGAAAGTGATCGACCCGCCGCCCCCGCCCCACGGGCGGGAGTTGTCGGTGTTGCGGCTGACGGCCCACGAGCGCGTTCAACACGCCTTGCTGGCGGTGGCCTTCACCGTGTTGGCCGTCAGCGGATTCGCCTTGGCTTTCCCCGGCGCCTGGTGGGCCGCGCCGTTCCAGTGGGCGGGGGGAGAAGCGGCCCGCAAAGCCCTGCACCGTTGGACGGCCCTCGGGTTCGTTTTGATGGGGGTTTGGCACGGCGGTTACATGGTCGGCACCGCCCGGGGCCGGTTCCTGTTGCGCGAGGGTCTCTTCCCCCGCCTGCGGGACCTCACCGAACCCCTGCATTTGGTTCTCTTTAACCTGGGCCTGCGGAAGACCCGGCCCGCCCTTCGTTACCCCACGTACATCGAACGGGCCGAATACTGGGCCCTCCTGTGGGGGTCGTTGGTCATGGTGGCCACGGGGGCCACGTTGGTCTTCAACAACTTCATGCTCCGCCACGCGCCCCTGTGGGTGCCGGACTTGGCGACCCTGATTCACTACTACGAAGCCATTCTCGCGTGCCTGGCCATTTTGGTGTGGCACGCCTATTGGACGGTGTTCGATCCCGCGGTCTACCCCATGAATTGGGCGTGGTTGATCGGCCGCCTGCGTCGCAAAAAAACGGCGTCGCCGGAGAAATCCCATGGCCCGAAATAGAACCGCTTTTCTGCTGGCGATTCTCCTGGGGGCGCCCGCCGCGCTCCGCGCCAAATACGCGGGGCCGGACGCCTGCGCCGATTGCCACACCCAGGAATTCCAGGACTGGAAACCGTCGGTGCACGCCCGCGCCTACGTGTCCGAGGTTTTTCAAAAATCGTGGAAAGAAAACGGCTCCAACGTCGCCTGCCTGAAATGCCACACCACCGGCTGGAAGCCCGGCACCGCCGCCTACGCCCACGAAGGCGTCACCTGCGAATCCTGCCACGGCGCGATGGCCGAGGGGCATCCGGCGGACCGCATGCCGATTCCCGGCGGTTCCGACATGTGCCGCGAGTGTCACAAGAAGTCCCACGGGGAGTGGAAGCTGAGCAAGCACGGCCAAAAGAACATCCGGTGTTTCGACTGCCACAAGGTTCACGGCCAGGGGCTTCGGTTGGGCGGCGGCGACGCGCTGTGCGGCTCCTGCCACGCCGCCAAGCTCAAGGATTTCGCCCACGCCACCCACCACCAGGAAGGCCTGAGCTGCAACACCTGCCATTTTCCGAAATCGTCGGCGGGTCCCGACGCGATCATGGGGACCGGCGCCCCGGGGCACAACTTGTCCGTGGGCCCGCAGGTCTGCGATCGGTGCCACGAAGAAACCGTCCACAAAAGCGGCCGGTTGGCGGATTTGCGGTCCCGCATGAGCCAGACCGAAAAGCACATGGCCGTGGCCGGCGTGACGAGCGTTTTTGAACTGAACGAGAAAGCCAAGGATTTGGAATGGAAGCTGGAGCGGGCCCGGTCCAACGCCTGGTTGGTCGCGTTGCTGGGCCTGTTGGCGGGCTTGGGCCTGGGTTGGGTGGCCGCGTGGTACGCGTTCCGGCCCGGGGCCAAGAAATGACCTTTGAGGTGTCCCGCCGTTCCCTGTTGAAGGGGATGGTGGGCGCGGTGGCGGCCGCGGGGCTGCCCCACTCGACCCGGGCCGAAGGCCCGGTGGTCAAAAGCGACGTGTTCAGCGTGCTGGTGGACATCCCCCGTTGCATCGGCTGCCGGGCGTGCATGCGCGGCTGCCAACGGGCCAACGATCTGGACGCGCCCCAGGACCTCATGGACATGGAGCACCTCGAGTCCCGCCTCGAGCCGACCCACAACCTCTGGACCGTGGTCAACCGCGAAGGGGTAGAAACCCGCCGGCACGTCAAGCGTCAATGCATGCATTGCTTGGAGCCGGCCTGCGTGTCGGTGTGCCCCGTGGCCGCCCTCCATCAAACGGAAGCGGGCCCGGTCCTTTACCGGGAGAGCCGGTGCATCGGCTGCCGTTACTGCATGGTCGCCTGCCCCTTCGACGTTCCGCGGTTCGAATGGAACAACGGCCTGACGCCGGTGATCGGCAAATGTCAATTCTGCGCCTCCCAGCGTTTGTTCAAGGGCCTGCCCCCCGGGTGCGTGGAGGCCTGCCCGACCGGCGCCCTCAAGTTCGGCCGACGCGACGAGATGCTTTTTGAAGCCAAGGCGCGAGTTCACGCCCGGCCCGACGTGTACGTCCCCCACGTTTTCGGCGAGGAGGAAGTCGGGGGCACCTCCTGGCTCTACATTTCCGACGTGCCCTTCGAGAAGCTGGGGTTCAAAAAAAACCTGCCCAAACGGCCTCTGCCGTCCTTGACCTGGGACGTGGTCAGTTGGATCCCCGGGATCGTCGCGGTGCTCGGATCGCTCTTCGGGCTCCTGGCGTTCAACCTTTCCCGCAAAACCCATTCGCCGTCGGCGCCGAAGGACGAAGCGTGATCGGCTGGCTTTTTTTAACCGCGGTGGCCGGGGTGTTGGGCTGGCTGGCCGTGAGCTACGGACTCGGGCGTCCACCCCGCCACGGGCTTTCGTGGGCCGCCGGGGCGACCGGCGCCCTGTGGGCCGTGACCGCGGTGGTGCTGGCGATCCGGTTCACCCGCGGCATGGGGGTCATGACCCACATGACCGACGTCAATCCCTGGGGGATCTGGGTGGGGTTCCTGCAGGCCGGGGTGGCGTTGTCCGGGGGCGGGTTCGTCATGGCGGCCACGGTGCACATCTTCCACATCAAGCGGTTCGAGCCGATCCTTCGCCCGGTCGTGCTTCTGGCGTTCCTCGGCTACGTTTTTGTCGCCCTCACCTTGTTCATCGAAGTCGGGCGCCCGTACAATCTGTGGCACCCCTTGGCAATGTGGCAGCACCATTCCATCATGTTTGAAGTGGCCTGGTGCGTGACCCTCTATTTGACCGTGCTGGCCGTGGAGTTTAGCCCCGCCGTTCTGGAGCGACTCGGCTACGGGCGGGCGGTGGAGGCGCTCCATCGGGCGGCGATTCCCATCGTGATTTTGGGCGTGATCTTGTCCACGTTGCACCAATCGTCCATGGGGACGATGTTCCTGATCGTTCCGCAGAAGATTCACCCCCTCTGGTCGTCGACCTTGCTGCCGGTGTTTTTCCTGGTCTCGTCGGTGGCGGTGGGGCTGTGCGTGACCGTGGTCGCGTCGTTCTATGCGGCGCGGATTTTCGGCAAAACGCTCGATCGGTGGTTGTTGGCCGATCTGGCCCGGGCGGCCAGCATGGTGCTGTTTTTGTACGCCGCGTTGCGACTGGTGGACGTGTCGGCCCGGAACGCCTGGGGCCGGTTCACCGATCCGGGGTGGCTGGGAGGCGTTTTCCTGTTGGAAGTGGGGGGCGGGGCCCTGCTGCCGGCGTTCCTATTGTCCCGCCGCGCCGTTCGGGATCGGCCCCGCTGGACGGTGGCGGCGTGCCTGCCCGTCTTGGCGGGCGTGGTGTTGAATCGTTTGACCGTGAGCTGGTTGGCGATGGTCCCCTACACGGGCCCGGGCTATTTTCCGCATTGGATGGAGGTGTCGGTGTCCTTTGCGCTTTTGACGGGGGTGGCCGTGGTGTTCGGCGTCGCGGTGCGGACGTTGCCCGTCTATCCGGCCGCGGATTCGCCGTCGGCGACGATCCTTCCGGTTCGGGGTTAAGCGGAGCGGATTTCTTGTGAGAACGAAGGAGACCGAATGAACGAGCGTCGATTCCCGGAGCACTTCTACAATTGGATTTCCCTGGCGGGGGCCGCCCTGGCCGTGGGGGCTTTTTCCATCATCGTCCTTTTAATCCTGATCGATTTCGTCGTCCAAGAAACCACGTTGTATCTGGGCATGTTGACCTACATGATCTTGCCCGGTTTTCTGGTGGCGGGGCTGGCCATGGTGTTGGGGGGCGCCCTCTGGGAGCGCCGCCGACGGGCCCGGGGCCTGTCCGCGAGCCTGGAGAAATCGTTCAACATCGATCTGCGGAATCCGCAAACCCGCCGGGCCATCCTGATCGGCGTCGCGGTGACGTCGGTGTTCCTGGTGGCCTCCAGCCTGGGGACCTACAAGGCCTATCACATTTCCGAATCGACCAAGTTTTGCGGCACCCTTTGCCACTCCGTGATGTCCCCCGAATACACCGCCTACCAACGGTCCTCTCACGCCCGGGTGGCGTGCGTGGCCTGCCACATCGGGCCCGGGGCGGACTGGTTCGTCAAATCGAAACTGACGGGCGCCTATCAAGTGTATTCCACGATGTTTCACAAATTCGCCCGGCCCATCGAAACCCCCATCAAGAACCTTCGCCCCGCCCGGGACACGTGCCTGCAGTGCCATTGGCCCGAAAAATTCTTCGGCGAGCGCAAGCACGTGAACCCGCACTTTTTAGCCGACGAGAAGAACACGCCCTACCCGATCACCCTGCTGGTCAAAATCGGCGGGGGATCGGCCCAATCCAACGGGGGGTCGGGCATTCATTGGCACATGATGATTTCCAATAAACTGGAATACATCGCCCGCGACCGGGCGCGGCAGGAAATCGCCTGGGTGCGCAGCACCTCCCGGGACGGGCGCGTGAGCGTCTACGAAGACCCGGACAACGCCCTCACCCCCGAGGAAAAAGCCAAGGCGGAAATTCGGACGATGGATTGCATCGATTGCCACAACCGTCCCAGCCACAATTACCGCCCTCCCCAAAAGGAAGTCAACGCGGCCCTGGCCGCCGGGGACATCCCGACGAACCTGCCCTTCATCAAGCGGGAGGCGGTGAAGGCCCTGGACGCGGAATACGCCGACAGCGCGGCGGCGCGCGCCGCCATCGCGGACAAAATTCGCGGATTCTACGAAAAGGAATACCCGGCGGTGTGGGCGTCCCGTCGGGCGGACGTGGAGGCGGCCGCCCGGGCCGTCCAGACGATCTACGCGCAAAACTTCTTCCCCGAAATGCGGGTGACCTGGCGCGCCTACCCGGAAAACATCGGCCACTCCCTGGCGGCCGGGTGCTTCCGCTGCCACGGCACGGGCCTCAAAACGTCGACGGGCGGGACGATCACCAAAAACTGCTCCACCTGCCACACGATCATGGCCCAAGGGACCGGTCCCGGGGCCGACACCGTCGCGCTCAAAGGCCTTCCCTTCCGCCACCCCCAGGACATCGGCGGCATGGAACAGGAAGGTCAATGCAGCGCGTGCCACCAGGGCGGCGCCGAATTGTATTGATCGGCCCCCGGGTCGGCACCGCGTTCCGGCCCGGCTCGATCGCTACGACCGGTTCCATCCCCGCGGACGCGAGGTTCGCGCGGGGCATGACGGCGGTCATGGCCCCGCCGGAGCGGTTGTGATTCAATAAGGGCGAGGGCAACGGCGCCCATCGACCGCGGTCCTCCCGGCGCTGGACAAAGGGGGCCCCGTGACGCGTTCTTCGACGAAGGACAATCGACGGTCGTTCGTTTTTCAAGTCCGTTCCGGGGTGGGCGAAGATCCCGCCGAGATATTAACCCACCTGACGCACGCCGTCTGGCGCGCCTTTGAAAAGCGCACCGGTCCGGGCGCCGTGGACCCCCACCAGTGGCCCAACGTTTTCCGAACCCTCCGCGACGCTTTTAAAAACCGCCTCTCCTACAACCCCCGTTGCGGCCAGTGGGATCATTGCCGCCGGGCCCCCTGCGCTTTCTGCGGCGAAGAATCCCACCCCGCGCCCGCCGGCCAGAAAATCTATCTATTGGAAACCCGCCAGCCGATTCTTCGGTTCCTCCAAATCCTCGCGGGGATCATCGCGCGTCGGTTCCACCGCCCGCCGGGGGCGCCGGCCGTCCGTCGCCGGGAACTTCGCGCCACGCTCGAAGCGTGTTTGACGGAGTCTTTGAAAGAGTATTTCTTCGTCAGCGACCTTTGCCGCCAGTGCCCGTTGCGCGGGACGGAGGCCGATCGACGGGTGTGGGTGCGTGAAACCATGGAACAGCCCTGGGGGGGATGGCGGAGCCTGGCGCCCCAGGACGCGACGGGCGGGAAGTCGCGAGAGGATTGGTAGGGGGAGCGCGTGAGATCCCCGGGCGGCGCGCTGAAGATTCTGGCGGGGATCGACGGCTCCGCGCCGGCCGGGCGCGCGGCCCAATTCGCCCTGGAAAGGGCTTCCGCCGGGGGCGGATCCGTTTGCGTCGTGTCGGTGGTGCCGCCCCTCCGGCGGTCGCCCCGCGCCGGGGAAATCGCGGTGGTCGAGGCGTTGACCCTTCGGGCGCGGACGGCGCTGTCCGAATGGGCCGAACGCTTTGCGGACCGGGGCGTGAAGGCGGAGGTCCGGCTCCTGGAATCCGACCGTCCGGCGGAGGCGTTGCTTCGGGAGGCGGAACGGGCGCGCGCTTCGATGGTGGCGGTGGGCGCCCGGGGGTTGTCGCCCTTCAAGGCCTTTTGGTTGGGGAGCGTTTCCCAGCGCGTGGTCCGCGGAGCCCGTCGTCCGGTTCTGGTGGTCCGGCGGGCGATGCCGCCCCGGGGCCTTCGGGTGTTGGTCGCGGTGGACGGCTCGGCCGTGGGGCGTCGGGCGATCGCTTTTTTGAAGCGTCTGGGGCTGCCCGCCGGTTCGACGGTGACGGCGGTCCACGCGGTGGCCGACCCCCTGGCCCTCTGGGCGCCGGAAGCGGGCTACGGCGGCGTCTACCCCGGCGGGCCGTTCCCTTCGGAGTCCCGGGAACAACGGCGCGCGCGGGGGCTCCGGACCCTGCAAAAAGCCGTGAAGGACCTTCGCGGAAAATTTCCCCGGGCCCGGGGTCGGCTGGCCGAAGGACACGCCCCCGTTGAAATTTTGGCCGCGGCCGGCAAGGTTCGGGCGCACCTGGTGGTCGTGGGCGCCCGGGGGCTTTCCGGGTTGGACCGTTTTTTTCTGGGAAGCGTCTCGCAGCAGGTGCTGTCCCACGCCGAGGCGTCCTTGTTGATCGTTCCGTAAAAGGGGGGACCGTGACCAAAACCAAGCGCGGGGATCCGATGTTTAAAGGGGTGTTCGCCCCGTCGGTGAATATGGGTGAATTTCTGGAGGAGCGGGGGGATTTGCGCGCGGTGTTTGACCGGGTTCACGGCCATTTTTTCGACGCCTGGACCTGGGAAAATCCGCGCCGACGCCCGCGGACGGGTTCCAAAAAAACCGGAGGAGGCCCGCCGTGTTGAAAGCCAGTTTGGGAAAAGAAATCGTCGTCCGTCGAACCAACGAAATCGGGGCGCTGGCCGACATCGCCAAAACCGTCGCCGAAAAGGGCATCGGGATTCTGGCCGTGTCGGGCTGGGTGGAGGGCGCGGAGGGGATCTTCCGCCTCCTGGTGGACGACACGCTGCGGGCCGCGGACGCTTTGCGCGCCAAACACTTCGCGCCCCGGGAATCGTCGGTCGTGATCGTCGAGCTGCCCCACAAGCCGGGGCTCTTAAAAATGATGACGGAGAAACTGCGGGACGCGCGCATCGACCTGCATCATCTCTACGCCTCCGCCCCCTCCGACGCGGCCCAATGCCTGGTCGTCTTTTCGAGTTCGGACAACCAGCGCGCGATGGTGGAATTGAACCACGCGAACCCGCCCCGGTGAGATACGCCGATCGCTCCGCCGCCGGACGGCGGTTGGCGGAGGCCCTGGGGCCCTGGACCGACGAGAGTTCGCGGGTGCTCGCCTTGCCGCGGGGCGGCGTGCCGGTGGGCTTCGAAGTCGCCCGGGCGCTGGGCGTCCCCTTGGCGGCCCTTCCGGCCCGCAAGCTGGGCGCCCCCGGTCGGCCGGAATTCGCCGTGGGCGCCCTGGCCGGGTACGAATCCCCCGTGGTCGCCCTGGACAACGAAGCGCTTCAAAGCCTGGGCGTCACGCCCGACTACGTCGCGGAGGAAATCGAACGTCAACGGGCGCGGTTGGCCGAGTCCGTGGCGCGGTTCGCCCCGCCCGACGAGCGGCCCGTCCTGCGCGACCGTCAAATCATCCTTGTGGACGACGGCGTGGCGACCGGGGCCACCCTCCGCGCGGCCCTTTCGTTCCTGGAGAGCCAGGGGGCCCGGCCGGTCGTCTTGGCCCTTCCGGTGGGACCCCGGGACACCCTCCGAAAGCTCCGGCCGTTGGTGCGCGCCCTCCTGTGTCCGTGGATCCCCGAGCCTTTTTACGCCGTGGGGGATCACTACGAAAATTTCGATCCCGTGTCCGACGCGGAGGCCATCGCCCTCTTGCAAAGCGCCGAGGCGAAAGGGGCGAACCCCGCCCCCCGGGCTCTGGACCCCGCCCCGCGCTAAACGGCGGCGTTCGCGCCGACCGCCTTGACAGGGGGGGGCGTTTTTTTTAACATCCTTTTTGCTTCAACGGCGAGGCCTTAAACTCCAACTTGCCCCGGCCGTTCCACCCCTCCAGGGGACGTTCGACCCGAAGTCGTTACGTGGTTTCCTCTTCGCGTTTTGGGGGGAGGCGGAAAAACAGGGCGCTAAAGCGGTGCAACGGTCGTTTCCCGATCCGCGCCGCTTTCCCAGCCGCGCGGTTCTTTTTTTTAGACGTAACGGATGATGACGGCGGGCTTTAAGATCCAACTTGCCCCGGCCGGCCCTTCGGGGCGAACAGGGACTAAAGCGGCCGTTGTTCTTTTTTTCCGCGCCGCCGTCAAAGCCGCGCGGATTTTTTTTGGGTTCGGCCGCGCGGACATCGTTGATAAAATCCGGGCGGCGGCCGCTTCGGCGGTTTCCCTCCCCCTTGAGGAGAGTCGAATGAAAATTGCGAAGAACGTGACGGAATTGATCGGCAACACGCCCCTGGTGCGATTGGGGCGTCTGGCCCAGGGCGTGGGCGCGGACATCGTCTTGAAGCTGGAGTTTTTCAACCCCGCCCACAGCGTGAAAGACCGCATCGGCTTGGCCATGATCGAAGCGGCCGAGGCCGCCGGGAAAATCAAACCGGACACGATCATTGTCGAGCCCACCAGCGGCAACACGGGAATCGCCCTGGCCATGGTGTGCGCGGCCCGGGGCTACAAACTCGTCCTGACCATGCCCGAAACCATGAGCAAGGAACGGCGGACCCTGTTGAAGGCCTTCGGGGCGCAGATCATCCTCACCCCGGGGCCCGAAGGCATGGGCGGGGCCATCAAACGCGCGGAAGATTTGGCCGCCTCGGACCCGCGGTATTTCATTCCCCAGCAATTCAACAACGCCGCCAACCCCGCCGTGCACCGGAAAACCACCGCCGAGGAAATTTGGCGGGACACCGACGGCAAGGCGGACGTCCTGGTGTCCGGCATCGGCACCGGGGGGACCATCACCGGCGTGGGGGAAGTGATCAAGGCGCGCAAGCCTTCCTTTCGCTGCGTGGCCGTGGAGCCCGACGCGTCCCCCGTGCTGTCCGGCGGGGCCAAGGGGCCGCACCCCATCCAGGGCATCGGGGCGGGGTTCGTCCCGAAGATTTTGAACACGAAAATTTACGACGAGGTCGTCCGGGTCAAAAACGACGACGCCTTCGACATCGCCCGAAGGTTGGCGACGGAAGAGGGCGTGTTGGGGGGGATCTCCTCCGGCGCCGCGGTGTGGGCGGCCCTTCAGGTGGGCCGTCGGCCGGAGAGCCAGGGAAAACTGATCGTCGTGATCATCCCCTCCTTCGGCGAGCGGTATTTGAGCACCGCCCTCTACGCGCATTTGGCCGATAATTGATGCTTCAAACCCTCCGCCGGGATTTGTTCGCCGTCATGACCCGGGACCCGGCGGCCCGGAGCCGGCTGGAAGTGGTGCTGTGCTACCCCGGGCTCCACGCCGTTTGGATCCACCGGGGGACCCACGCCCTTTGGCGGATGGGGTTAAAGACCTTGGCGCGCCTATTGTCCCAGGTCGCCCGGTCTTGGACGGGCATTGAAATCCACCCCGGCGCGATCATCGGTCCGGGGCTGTTCATCGACCACGGCATGGGGGTCGTCATCGGCGAGACGGCGGAAATCGGCGCCAACGTGACGCTCTACCAGGGCGTGACCCTGGGCGGCACCAGCTGGCACAAGGGCAAGCGGCATCCCACTCTGCGCGACGGCGTGGTGGTGGGGGCCGGCGCCAAAGTTTTGGGCGCTTTTGAAATCGGGGAGCGAAGCCGGGTCGGCGCCAACGCCGTGGTGGTCAAGCCCGTTCCGCCCGATTCCATCGTGGTCGGCGTTCCCGGCGAAATCGTCCGCGGCGGGGCCCACGCCCACCTTCACCGGCCGGACTTGGACCACGGACGCCTTCCGGACGTGTTGAGCGACGCCATCGGCTCCCTGTCCGCCAAGCTGGCGCTCCTGGAATCGCGCCTGGCCAACGAAAAAGACCAGGCCCTCCTCACCGCCCCCGACCGCGCCGTCCGCCAGGACGACGATTTCTCGATTTAAGAGATTCACCGGATTTTTGATTCGACGCTTTGCCGAAGAGGCGTCAACGCCGCCGTCGGCAAAGGCGTCCCGTCGCGTCGGATTAGCTTAGGACGTCCCGTGGAGGCGTCCCTTGAACGTTCCATGAGGGGTCCCCCGCGGATCCCGGGGGGGCTTTCCCACCGGCGCTGTCGGCCCAAGGGGCAGCGGCTGGCGCCTTCTCTTATGGGATCGGGTTAATGCCGCCATTTGCTTTGCCCGGCAACGCCTATGTCCCGTCAATGACAAATCCGATCGCCAACGGCGGGGGTGGTTATTTGTCGGCCCGGGCATTCGGGGAGGATGAAAGTTCCGCCCGTCGAGCGTGGCGGAACGGCTACTGGTCCGGCAGTTTAACGAATTCCGCGCACTACATACACAATAAATTCGCTGGTCCACCCAAAAGCGGGCAATATCTGATGTCTCGACGGTTGAATATTGGGCCTTTGGGAACAATGGCGAAGCTTTTTGGCGGGATCGGGCACTACGCACCGGTGGATGTGGATACGGGACGGACGAGGGAGCTGCTACCGAGGGATGGCCGGGGAGTTGCAGCTGAACATTCTTTCGCCGACGCCAGCCACAACTCTTACAGGAACTTCGGCTACGATCCAAGCACATCTTTCTACCCCCTCGACGTTTCTTTCGATCAAATTCCTTTGGGGGATAATGGGGGCTATTTCTTCCTCGGGAACAATTCCAACACGTGGGCGAATGGTGTCAATAAATGACGAGAAAATCGAGGAGAGGAGTCGGGACCTTTTTCATTGCGATACTGTTGTCCCTGACGTTCTGTTTTAGTGGCGAGATGTTAACAAAGCGTGATTATATTCGGATGTCCAACGAAGAAATTAGAGGCATTTTACTTATTCTGACGCCAATTGGCACAAAAGAGGCTGAAGTTAAAAACATCATCCGGGGGAAAATTCGTCGCTCAATAGAAAGAAAAGTTGTTTACGATAACCCAAAGGCAATGGAATTCATTAAGAATGACCCTGACCCTTCCGCAAGAAACATCGAACTTGGGGATTTCGACCTTGACGTCATACTGGCCCGCCATGGTTGGGCAAAGCACTTATTTTTAATGGGTTACACGGTGGAGGCATCGTGGCTGTTCAGTAAAGATGGTTTACTAAAAAACATTCGCGTGTCCCATCTTGAAGATGGCATTTGATTTCCCGCCATTCAAACCTTATTCCCCGTGTGTCTGAATTGAATAGAGGTGATGCTTCCAATGAGGAACAAAGGGACTTGCAATGCTTCCCATTAGCCTGGGAGGGAATCCGGAGGCAGTATGCCGATTGTATTTGAGGTTGCATTTAATCGACATGATGCCTTCTCTTGGGAAACAGCCGGGTCCCATCTAAAGTAGATTAATATGCAGCGTCCCCTTTGACTCTAATGTCCTCTCTAAAACCCATTTTCATCTTATCGATTCTGATTTTCTCTGGTTTGGGTGCCGCTGCAAACGATACCGGATGGACATTGATTCGGGTTTGTTATCCAGTATCCATGCACGATCTACAATCGATTCCTCGTCGGGATATTGTCTATGGATTGGACTTGGGGTTACCAGCAACTTTCGCGAAGAGGGTCGTCGGACTCCAGGCTGGGCTATTAGCAGACACCACGGATTACTTCGTTGGTCTTCAGGTTGGCGGTGCTGTCCAGGCAAACCGTCTGATTGGCATCCAGGTGGGTGGGGCAAATTCCGGGACCAAAGTCAGCGGCATACAAATTGGAGCCGTCGCAAATATCTTCAACCGTTTAGAGGGGCTGCAGTTGTCATTGCTAGCCAACAACTTTGATTACAACAGGATTGACCAGGGGAATTTTTATAGCGAAATCGTCGGATTTCAGATTGCGCCGGTCACAAATATCACGACGACGATCAAGGGCACCCAGATTGGAGCGTTCAACTTTTCCCGCGACACATTGGGGTTCCAAATCGGGATCACAAACCGGTCTAGCGGGACCATGATTGGCATTCAGATCGGCCTGGTCAACTGGTGCGGAACCTTGAAGGGCCTCCAGGTCGGTCTGATCAATCACGTGAAAAACCGAGCCATATTGAAAACGACGCCGCTGATCAACCTGGGTTTTTGACGGGCCATGCGTAACTTGGGAACGCTGGCCGAATTTCTTTTCGTCCACAAAAACCCGGGGATATTTCCGCTAGCGCAATGACAAACCGCCCCTTAAGACCGGCGCCATTTTCCCCCGCCCGCTGAATTTCCACCTTTTCAATCCGAAAATCATCGAATTCACCAGCGGTGGATCAAATACGACAGCGAGAACCGGCCGGTGCGGGTGGTGACGGTGGAGGGGACGGCGACGGACTATTGGTATGATTACGAGGGGACGCGGGTGAAGAAGACGGTGACGCTCTCCGGGGGGAGCGCGACGAGCACGATCTACATCGGGGACGTGTGAGAAAACGGGCTCGACGGGGACGGTGCACCTGTTCGCGGGGGGCCAGCGGATCGGGGAACGGACGGGGGGCGTGGTGACGTACAGCCACGGGGACCACCTGGGGTCGACGAGCCTGAGGACGAACGGGGCGGGGTCGGTGGTGCAGAGGACGCGGTATACGCCCTACGGGAACGTGTATGAAAGCAGCGGGTCGGTGACGGACATCGGCTACACCGGCCATCGACTCGACGCGAGCGACAGCCTGGTCTTCGCCAAGAACCGCTACTTTGATCCTGCGACGGGGAGGTGGTTGACCCCCGATATCTTGGTGGAGAACCCGTACGAACCGCAATCGCTGAATCGTTATGCCTATTGCCGCAACAACCCCATCACTTATGTCGATCCTCTGGGGCTGTGGCGGATCAGCATCAGCTTCCATGCCGGTATCGGAGGCCATTTGTCTTACGATTCTCGGAGCGGCCATTTGAGGGGTGGCGTCGGGGTTGGAATTGGCGCGAGTTTCAGCTATGGGCAGGCCAATTGGGGTGTCGGGGCTTCCAACGCCGCTTATCTTGACGTCGGCTATGACAATAAGATGAAGAGCGTTTATATCACCGGCCAATACGGCCAGGGTGTGCAGGGTGGTAATGGGCAAGCGTCACACGGATGGGGTGCCTCTGGGACCTATTACTTCAGGCAAGATGAGTATCAGGTGGGGGCAGGTGCTGGATGGTTTGGGATGAACGCCAATGCCGGTTATTCCAGCTTCGGCGACGGCAGCTGGAGCTATGGCGGAGGCTGGGCTCAATTCAATGCCACTTACAACGAGGGTTCGAAGAGTTGGAGTTACTTTTACACCCTCGACACCAAGGATTGGAAGGGAAAATATCGGAATGAACAGAAGCGCAGTGAGCAAAACGGCGGCAATGGTTACGGGCCGATTATGGAGAACCCCCTTGCGCGTGGTTTTTTCAAAGGGATGGATTGGATCGCGACGGTGACGACGGGCAGGAATGCGGCCGATGTGCATGATTCACAGTATGGAAACCCAAGTGTCACTAAAGGAAAAGCTGATTTCGGATTGATGACGAATATGGCGACGGGATCTATTTCCGCCATGCCGTACCCGAACGGCTTCTTCAATACCGCCGTTGGGCTGGCGCTCAGCCCGGTCTACTATATGGCCGTTGGTCTTGGCGGGGAACCGGCGCGTCGCGCCGCACTGGGAGATAGGTGACCTTTATGAAAAATATTTCTCGTTTTGTTTTTCCCATTGGGCTTTATTGCCTTTCTGGATGCTCGGTTTTCCGTCAACAAGTAGAGAAGAAGATTGTTTCTTGGTGGATTCCTAGAGATCAGGTGGATGTTGTGAAAAGCATAATATTAAGCGAAGGATATGAAAGAGTAACGAGAGAAGATTATCCCTATAAAGGCGCTTTTGTCACCCAATACTCCAAGAAAAATTATACGGGAAAAGGGGAATTTGAAACCAGGATATATCTTAATTTCAGGGCAGACGCCCCCAACTCTTACTACAGGAATTTCGGCCTTTTAGTCCATGGAGCGGAATACAAGAGCACACCGGAAATCGATACTGAGATAAACCGAATGGAGTTGTTGCTCTATGAAAAGCTCGTCGAAGTTTCCGGAAAAGAGAATGTGAAGCGGGGGAAGAAGGAAATCTATGGCCGTGGTTCGATCTTGGAAGCTTACCAG
This sequence comes from Elusimicrobiota bacterium, assembly GCA_016722575.1. NCBI lineage: Bacteria > Pseudomonadati > Elusimicrobiota > Elusimicrobiota bacterium. The sequence continues at coordinate 373,078 of JADKIY010000006.1, forward strand.
AAGAAAGGCAAAGAGGTGCCGAAAGTCGTCGTCTGGAAGCTGCCCAAGGTGAAAAGGGGGTTGACCACTGAATGGATTCCCCGAGACCAGATGCCGGTCGTCAAGGGTGCGATCCTGGGGGAGGGGTATCAAAGGACCGGCGATGAAAACGTCCTTTACGAGGATCACAACATTGTGACGGAGTACGCCAAGGACATCCCTGCCGCCGAAAAGACGAGGCACGTTCGAATCAAATTATCTTTCCAAGAAACCTACGCGCCCCGGGACTATTACGGGGACCTCAGCATCACCCTTTTGAATTTTGAACGGAGCGACATCCCCGAGGTCAATGCCGAGGTTGGGCGCATGGAGAAAATCCTCCATAAGAAGCTGGCGGAAGTGTCCGGCGAAGAAAACGTGAAAGTCGAATAACCTGCCAGTTTAAACGTGACGCCCCTGGCGGTGACGAAGCTGTGCCGGAAGGGCGCTGAAATCGTCGGCGGAAACGGGGAAGCCTTGCTGGGCGAATTATCAATAGTATAATAGTTTAGAGCGTCCCTAATCTCCTTAAAATGGGGGATGGGATCGGCAACGACTCGGGGTTTCGGGTATTTCACCAGCGCTATTTATGGATATTACGGTGGTCAGTTATGGCCTAAAATATCCTACTCGGCCTGGCAATCGGAGGAACGCTAATGAGATTGACGAAGAAGCTCCATGGTGTTTTAGGAGTGTTTTTTGTGTTTTCCTCGTTGGCTTTCGCTGAGACCTCGACAGAGGCAAAAAAGGAAGTCCCGTTTTTGGGAAATCCGGGATGGACGCCAATACGGTTTTCATACGGCCACGCCGATTTTGAAAGCCTTTATTCTTTTCCTAGAAGGCGTTGGGTCTATGGTGTGGATATTGGATCGTTTTGGGTGGTGACCGAGAAGGTCATAGGTTTACAGATATGTGCCCCTTTTGGATCTATGGCTTATACCTTAGGGGGCGGGCAATTGGGCCTGTTCAACGGCGCTGGCACCTTGTATGGGGTCCAGTTGGGTCTTGCTAATGGGGCTGGTGGCGGCAAACCAAATGTTAGGTCGGTTGGTGCTCAGCTTGGGTTTTACAATGCGATGAGTGGAAAAGGTTCTTTTTTGCAAGGCGGACTTTGGAATCTTGGGGGGGGGAGTGTTAGCGGCCTGCAAGCCGGCTTAGTCAATGTGGGAATTCAGGAACCAGAAAGGAAGATGGTCGGGGTTCAAAAAAATCCGGAATCCAAATTAATGGATTTCTCTGGAATCCAACTGGGCTTTCTATTTAATTCAGTAAAAACCCTTAAAGGCGCCCAGATGGGGGGGCTGAACATTTCAAGGGACTCGACAAAGGGCCTCCAAGTGGGGATTATTAACCGGTCCAATGGGCCGATGATTGGCATTCAGATCGGCCTGGTCAACTGGTGCGGAACCTTGAAGGGCCTCCAGGTCGGTCTGATCAATCACGTGAAAAACCGAGCCATATTGAAAACGACGCCGCTGATCAACCTGGGTTTTTGACGGGCCATGCGTAACCGGAACGCTGGCCGAATTTCTTTTCGTCCACAAAAACCCGGGGATATTTCCGCTAGGCAATCACAAACCGCCCCTTAAGCGCGGCAACGTTTTCCCCCACCCGCTGAATTTCCACCTTTTCAATCCGAAAATCATCGAATTCATCAGCGGTGGATCAAATACGACAGCGAGAACCGGCCGGTGCGGGTGGTGACGGTGGAGGGGACGGCGACGGACTATTGGTATGATTACGAGGGGACGCGGGTGAAGAAGACGGTGACGCTCTCCGGGGGGAGCGCGACGAGCACGATCTACATCGGGGACGTGTATGAGAAAACGGGCTCGACGGGGACGGTGCACCTGTTCGCGGGGGGCCAGCGGATCGGGGAACGGACGGGGGGCGTGGTGACGTACAGCCACGGGGACCACCTGGGGTCGACGAGCCTGAGGACGAACGGGGCGGGGTCGGTGGTGCAGAGGACGCGGTATACGCCCTACGGGAACGTGTATGAAAGCAGCGGGTCGGTGACGGACGTGGGGTTCACGGGCCACCGGATGGACGGGGACGGGTTGATTTACATGAAGGCGCGGTATTACGACCCGGGCCTGGGCCGGTTCCTGACGCCGGACTCCATCGTGCAGGACGCCTTTGACCCGCAGACCCTGAACCGGTATACCTATGTCAGGGACAATCCGGTTAATTTGGTTGATCCAACTGGGCACAAGTGGCACTGGTGGCGTGAAAAGATGGAGAAACCGGCGCACAAGGTTGTGCGCACCAAGTGGTTTAACTACACAATGGGGACGGTTTGTGTGGCCGTGGGGGCGGTGGTGTCGTTGGGTGGCAGCCCATGGATCGGTTATGAAATCGCTGCCCTGGGAGGAGGGTATTTCTATTCCAGGGCGGGAGCCAACGTCGATGTCCCGGCGCCGGGTTATCCGGTGGCCCAATTCGGGGGCGGCGCTGCTTGGAATAGAAAAGACACTGGAGATATTTCTATCACAGGGATGCCTTTCCCGACTGTCACCCAACCAGCTCCGGCACGGTCACCGCAATTCTCAATCGAGTTGAGTTTCGGTGGAGAAACAGAGGAGGATGCTCGTCGAAAGGGCGAGGTGTTAACGCTTGCTGAAGCCGGGTTGGGTGATTACATTTCTGCGGCAGAGAGGACAGCGGCACGAGTTGCCGCACGTATTCGTGATTACGGAAGCGTCGACGTTAATTTTAATGCTGGAAACGGTGTATTAGGGTTAATGGGAGTCTCTCTGTTACGGGTACCGGTGTTTTGGATGGGTGGGGTGGGAATCGGAGTCGGAATTTCCGTTGGGCCATCAGTAAACATCGGACAGTCTGCCGCTTGGGCTCACGTTCTCAATATCTGGTGGATCTGCGGTTGGAGGATCGGCATCCGGCGTTATCAGTAACGGCGGTAAGAGCGTTGCAGGAAGTGCGGGATGGGGAATGGGTGCCGGTGGGTCCGTCACGATAGGCTACACAAGAGAAATATGGAAGTGGTGATCACACATGACTAATCCCAATATTGTGCTTTCTGTTTTAGCTGGGATTCTTTTCGTTGCTGTTGTTGGAGGGCTTCTATACCAACAGGGAATTTTCAAATCCATCAAGGCGGGCCATCCCGACCTGTGGCGCTCCTTGGGGGAGCCGCATCTTGTAAAGAAGAATACGCCGATGAACAATATCGTGTTTTTAAGATTCTTGCTCAAAAGTGAGTATAAGGCAATTGCCGATGAGGAGTTGCAGCGCAAGTGTGCCAGGTTCAGAAATTTCCTGATCACGTATGCAGTTGCATTTGTTTTAACAGTGGGTTACTTTTTGTCCGTCAGTAAGAGATAGGAAAGAAGTGGGGATTTGGGGACGCTCTAAACAATTATACTATTGACAAATGAGGCCCCGATTGAGAAGATCGGAACATGCCGCGTCAAGCGCGATTGGATTTTGAAGGATGCTTTCATCACGTCATTAACCGCGGAATGGAGCGGCGGGAGATATTCCGGGACGCACAAGACTATGTGAACTTCAGGGATTGCCTGGAACGGTTCACCGTTGAAGACGGAATACGGTGCTATGGTTGGGCGTTGATGCCCAACCATTTTCATTTGGTGGTGAAGACGGGGAAAGCGCCGCTGTCGGTGTTTATGAGCCGACTGCAGACCTCCTACGCGGGGACGTTCAATCGGCGGCACCGGCGAACGGGGAAATTGTTTCAAAACCGATATAAATCGATCGTGTGCGACGAGGACGTGTATTTTAAGGAGCTGGTGGCCTACGTGCACCTCAATCCGCTGAGGGCGAAGATGGTGGAATCTTTAAAAGGGCTTGAAAAGTATGCGTGGAGCGGGCATCGGGCGGTTCTGGGAAAAGAAAAAGCGGCCTGGCAGGATGTGGACGGCGTGTTGAAGGAATTCGGAGGGAATCCCGGCGAGGCGCGCCGAAGGTACATGGCCTTTTTGGAGGAGCGTCGGGGGGGAAAGGCGGGGTCGTTTTCGGGCGGGGGCCTGGTGCGGAGCCGGGGCGGCGTGGGGTTGTCTCTCGCGACCGGGGAGGGGGGGAAGGAAGACTACAACACTCGAATATTGGGCGACGGGGCGTTTATTCAAAGAATTGAAAGAGCGGCGGGGCCCATCGAACGGCCGTTGAAGAGGCGGGGAAGTCTTAAGGATTTGATGAAAGCGGTGGCGGCGCACGAAGACGTTCCTTTTGAAGAGGTGACGGCGCCGGGAAAGACGACGGCGCGAGGGAGCCACGCCCGTTCGGTCATTAGTTATCTGGCGGCGACTATGCTTGGCGAGCGGAAAAACGTTGTGGCGGACGGTTTAAATGTGACGCCCCTGGCGGTGACGAAGCTTTGCCGGAAGGGCGCTGAAATCGTCGGCGGAAACGGGGAAGCCTTGCTGGGCGAATTATCAATAGTATAATAGTTTAGAGCGTCCCTGGTCTCGCTCTTGGGTTTATTGGTTAGAATTCAATTTGGGGCCCGTAGCTCAGGTGGATAGAGCACCTGCCTTCTAAGCAGGGGGTCGGCGGTTCGAATCCGCCCGGGCCCGAATTTCACCCGGCCACCGAGGGGTGGGCGGGGCAAAATCGTCGAATCGTTCACGTTCAAGGGAGATCCTTCGCATGGAAGCCGTCGTTAAACTGCTCGCGGGGTTGGTCATGTTGGCGGTGAGTCTTTCCTACCTTTACCGGCCGGCGTTCATCCTCAAAGTCAACGAGTTGGCCCGGGGCGTTTTGTTCAACGATTCCTACGTCCTTCATTACCGGCGCCGTTGGGGCATGCCCCTGTTCGTGGCGTCGATCGTGTTCATCTATTCCGGCCTGGCCAATTTGAAGGTTCAGACGAACAGTCCGGAGGCCGCCTCCTACGGGGAAATGGACGAGGCCTACCGGGCCTTCTATACCCGACGTTATGTCGACGCGGAACGATTGTGTCGCGGGATCCTTCTTCGGCACCCCCAGGATCCCCACGCGGGGTTTCTGCTCCGCCAAGCGTCCAAAGCCAAAGAGGACGCGGACGCCCCTCCGATCGATCCCAAGGGAACGCCCCATCGCCCCTAATTCCTTACTCGCCGACGCCGGGAGCCTTCTCAAACGCCTTCGCCTTCCCGCGGGCTGGGACGCGGAGCTCTTTTTGGAGACTCAGGACGACCGGGACGTCGGATGGGCCGACGGGAAACCCAAGGATTGCCGGGTGGCCCGGTCCGCCGGCGCCGCCCTGCGCGTCCTGCGGGAGGGCCGCCGGGGTTTCGCTTCCGGCACCGACGTTTCCCCCGACGGCATCGCCCGCCTTTGGGAACGGGCGCGCGCCGCGGCCGATCTGTCGCCCCGGGACCCCTCGCGCCGGTTGCCCGGCCCCGCCCCCACATCCGCTTTTCGCGGAGAGCCCCTGGACCGTTCGCTGTTCAAAGCGTCCGTGCCCGTTCTCGAGCGTCGGTTGTCCCGGCTGGAAAAAACCCTTTTGAAATCCGATCGACGGTTGCGCCGCGCCCTGAGCCTTGCGTTCTCCGAAAGCCGCGGGCAATGGGCCGTGGTTTCCACGCGCGGCGTCGGGGTGGCGGAACCTTTCGGTTCGGTGTCCTTCGGCTTGGAGTTGCTTGGGGAATCCGGGAAAGACACCCAGGTGGCCTGGGGGTCCTGCGAAAAAACCCGGTGGGACCGGCTGGACGTGGCGGGAATCGTCGCGGACGTCCGGCAGCGGCTTTTGGACTCCTTCGGGGCCGAGCCCCTGTCGACCGGGCAATGGCCCGTGATTTTCGAGCCCCGGGTGGGGGTGGACCTCTGGGAGCTTTTGTCCCAGGCGGTGGTCGGCGACGCGGTTCAAAAAGGCCGGTCGTTTTTGGCCACGAAATCGGGAAAAACCGTGGGGTCGACCCGCGTTACCATTCGGGACGACGGACGGCTGGCCGGCGGATTGGCCACGGGCCCCACCGACGCCGAGGGGGTTCCGACCCAAACCACGCCCGTGATCGAAGCCGGCGTCCTGCGCGGGTTTCTGCACGACACCGAATCGGCGGCCCGGGCGGGGACGGCGAGCACCGGCAACGCCGGGCGGTCCGGCTTCGCTTCGCCGCCGGGCCCCGGAACCACGAATTTCTATTTGGCCCCCGGGCGGGGGTCCGCCCGGCAATTGTTGGCGGAGACGCCCCGGGCTTTCCTCGTCCGCGACTTGATCGGCATGCACACGGCCGACCCCGTGAGCGGGGAGTTTTCCGTCGGGGCGGCCGGCGTGCTTTGGGAAAAGGGGCGCGTCCGCCGGGCGGTCAAGGGCGTGACCCTGGCGGGCAATTTGCTGGATTTGATGGCCAAAATCGACGCGGTGGCCGAGGATTTGACGTGGCAGGGGGCCATCGGCTCCCCCACGTTTCGGGTGACGGGACTCTCCATTGGCGGATCTGAAAAAAATATTTGAGGGCGTCGGCCCGGACGTCGGCCGGTACGGCGTCGTCGGGCATAACATCCCCTACACCCTGTCGCCCGCCATGCACACGGCGGCCATGGCCCGATTTGGAATCCCCGCGGTTTACCGAACGATCGATGTGTCCCCCGACGAATGGACGGATTTTGTCCGCCAAGCGGGATCCCTGTTGTCGGGGTTCAACGTGACGGTGCCCCACAAGGAACGCGCCCGTTCTCTCGCGGAGGGAACCTCCGGCGCGGCGTGGGATTTTGTGGGGGCGGTGAACACCGTTCGACGGTCCGGGGACGGCTGGCTCGTGGCCAACACCGACGTCGAGGGATTTTACGAGGATTTGCGCGCCCTGGGCGTTTCCACCGGCGGAAAAAATGTTGTTCTCTGGGGCGCGGGCGGCGCGGCCCGCGCCGTTCTGGGGGCCCTGTCCCTTCACCCGGAATCCGCGCCGGCCCGCATCGACATTTTCAATCGGACCGAGGCCCGCGTTTCCTCCATGTTGAACGACATGGCCGCCCACGGCGCCGTCGGTCTTCGACGATTGTCGATCCACGCCCCGCCTCCCGGCGAGGCCGCCCGGGCCGTTTCCAACGCGGACCTCCTCATCAACGCCACGTCCGCCGGGGGCGATCCCCTGATCGGGTCCGCGCCGTTGAAACGGCCGGTCGTCGGCTACGACCTCACTTATCGAAAGCCGACGGCGTTCATGGAAGCCGTTCGCCGGGGCGGGGGCACGGTCCACGGCGGGCTGGGCATGTTGGTGAACCAGGGCGCCCGGGCCTTCGAGTTCTGGTTCGAGGGATATCTGAAAAAAAAGGTAGACTATTCATTTCTTGAATTGCGGCGGGCGATGCGCGACGCCGCGGAAAAAGCCTTGAAGGAGAGGGAGACAGCGTGATCCGTTACCTGACCGCCGGAGAGTCCCACGGGCCTTGCCTGACCGCCGTTTTGGAAGGCGTCCCCGCCGGACTGAAAATCACCGAAGACTATTTGAATCAAGAACTTCACCGCCGCCAGTACAGCTTCGGCCGCGGCGAACGCCTCCAATACATCGAAAAAGACACGGTCAAGATCCTCTCCGGCGTGCGCTGGGGGGAAACCCTGGGCTCGCCCATCGCCTTCCGGATCGAAAACCGCGATTGGGAAAACTGGGAAAAGATCATGTCCGTCGACGAGGCGGACAAGGCGGAAAAATTCCGTCTCACCCGCCCCCGGCCCGGCCACGCCGATTTGGTGGGCGTGCTCAAATACGACCGCCAGGACACCCGGGACATCCTGGAGCGCGCCTCGGCCCGGGAAACCGCGGCCCGCACGGCCGTGGGGTCCGTGTGCAAGCGCCTGTTGGAAGAGCTCGGCGTCAAGATTTATTCCTGGGTGGTTGAAATCGGCGGCGTCGTCGCCAAAACCGACGGTTTGTCCATCGAAGAGTCTTTCGCCTTGGCGGAAAAATCCCAGGTGCGCTGCCCGGACAAACAGGCCGAGGAAAAAATGGTGGAGGCGATCAAGGAAGCCAAAACCAACGGCGACACCCTGGGCGGCGTCTACACCGTGGTCGTCACCGGGTGCCCCGTGGGGCTCGGCAGCCACACCCATTGGGACCGGAAATTGGACGGGAAGCTGGCCCAGGCGATCCTCTCCATTCAGGCCCACAAGGGCGTGGAGATCGGCCACGGCTTCGGCCTGGCCCGGGCCAAGGGTTCCGACGTCCACGACGAGCTTTTTTACAAAGCCGGCCAGGGCTTTTACCGAAAGTCCAACAACGCCGGCGGCATCGAAGGCGGCATGTCCAACGGCGAGCCCATCGTCGTCCGGGCGGCCGTCAAACCCCTGGCGTCCCTGCGCCGTCCCCTCAAATCCGTGAACCTTCAAACCAAAGAGGAAATGACCGCCGAAATCGTCCGCTCCGACGTCTGTCCCGTGGCCAGCGCGGCGGTGGTCGGCGAAACCGTCGTGGCCATCGCCCTGGCCGAAGCCGCCTCGGAAAAGTTCGGGTCGGACTCGATCCGGGAAATGCGGGACAACCGGGACCGCTACACGGCCCACCTTCGGGACTACTGAAGGCCCCCCGCGCGACGTGAACATTGTCCTCACCGGTTTCATGACGACCGGCAAATCGTCGGTGGGGCGGCTCCTGTCGGAGCGCCTCGGCTACGCCTTTTTCGACACCGACGACATGATCGAGAAGCAAACCGGCCTCTCCATCGCGGAAATTTTCTCCAAGGGAACGGAAGCCTCCTTCCGGGAACTGGAAACCCGCACGATCCACCTCCTGGCCGTGTTGGACCACGCGGTGATCGCCACGGGCGGCGGCGTGCCGCTCCGCGCGTCCAATATGGACGAACTGGAAAAAAACGGAAAAGTCGTCTGTCTCACGGCCGCGCCCGCCACGGTCCTGGAGCGCCTTCGCTCCGACGCGGGCACCCGGCCCCTCCTTCAAGGCGCCGAACCCCTTCAACGGATCGAATCCCTCTTGTCGGAACGAAAAACGGCCTACGCCCGTTGCCACGCGGCGGTGGCCACCGACGGCTTGACGGTGGAACAGGTGGCCGAAAAAGTCCGGCGGGCGGCGGGGTTGTGAGAACCGTCGCGGTTCCCTTGAACAACGGCCGCCCCTACGAGATCGTCGTGGGGTCGCCCTTGGAAAGTTTGGGCCGGTCCCTGGGCCCCCTGATCAAAGGGCGTCGGGCCCTGGTCGTGAGCGCGGCCCCCGTCGCCCGGCGGTACGCGAAACCCTTGTTGAACGGGCTCAAAGCCGCCGGCTACGCGGCCCGCTTGGCTTTGATGCCCGACGGCGAACGGCACAAAACCCTGGCGGTGGTCGCCCGCCTCTATCGGGAGGCCCTGCGGGCGGGTCTCGACCGCCGGTGCCCGGTGATCGCCCTGGGCGGCGGGGTGGTGGGGGACGTGGCGGGATTCGCGGCGGCGACGTTTTTGCGCGGCGTGCCGCTCGTCCACTGCCCGACGACCCTTTTGGCCATGGTGGATTCCTCCATCGGCGGCAAAACCGGCGTGGACCTGCCCGAAGGAAAAAATTTGGTGGGGGCCTTCTGGCAGCCCCGGCTCGTGTGGGCCGACCTGGCCACGCTCAAAAGCCTGCCCGACCGCCAATGGCGCACCGGCGTGGCCGAGATGCTCAAATACGGCTGGATCGACCGGCGCTGGGACGTGGGGTTGGATTCGGTCACCATGGATTTGAAACGGTTGCGGAACGACGCGGGCCTCTTGGAAAGCGCCGTGGTCAAGGCCGTGGCCGCCAAAGCCGGCGTCGTGGCCCGGGACGAGCGGGAAACCAACGGGGAGCGGGAATTGCTCAATTTGGGCCACACCTTCGGCCACGCCCTGGAGACGGCCACCGGCTACCGGACCTACACCCACGGGGAAGCTATTTCGGTCGGCATGGCCGCCGCGGCCCGCCTGGCCCTGTCGTTGCGGCTGTTGGACGCGGCGGGCGTGGCGGAGATCGAATCGTCGTTGTCCCACTGGGGGCTCCCCGTTCGGGCCCGGCGTAAAACGGCCCGGAAAAGTTTGATGGCGGCCATGGCCCGGGACAAAAAGAACATCGACGGCCAATTTCGGTTCGTCGTGCCGACGCGCGAGGGCCGGGCGCGGGCGGTGGATCGGGTTCCGGCCGCCCAGGTGGACCGGGTTCTTCGCGAGGTGGGTTTGTGAGACTTCCGTCCGATTCGATTCCCCCGTCGGTTTTTTCCGCCCGGCGAGCCCGTTTGGCCGACGTGCTGGCCGCGCGGAAGCTGGACGCCTATTTTTTCTCCGGCATTTCGGACCTCTATTACCTGACGGGGTTCCATTCCGAGGGGTTTTACGGATTGGTGGGGGCCAAAAAAACCTGGCTCTTCTCCTCGGCCCTGTTGGCGGGCCAGGTGCGGGAAAACGCCCCCGGGTGCGTCCTGATCGTCGGCAAGCGTTTGACCCTGGCGCTGGAAGCCCTGCGCGCCAAGCACGGCCTTCGCCGGGTGGGGTTTGACGGCGAACAACTGAATTTCCGCCTGGGGGACCTGTTGCAAAAAAAAGGGCTCACGGCGGCCCCCAACCCCCTGGAAGAGTTGCGCGTCATCAAAGACGACGCCGAATTGGAGCGCCTGCGGCGGGCCGGTCAAATCACGGCCGAGGCCGTGGAACACGTCAAAAAACGCGTCAAAGCCGGGATGACCGAAAAACAGATGGCCGTGGCCATCGAGAACTATTTTTACCGCCGGGGCGCCACGGGGATCGGTTTCGACTTGATCGCGGCCGTGGGTTCCAACACCGCCCTCCCCCACCACATTCCGGGGGAATCCCGATTGGTCCGAAACAGCCCGGTTTTGTTCGACGTGGGGTGCCGGGTGGGGGCTTACCGGTCCGACTTGACCCGCTCTTTTTATTACGGTAAAATCACACCGTCTTATAAACGGGTTTATGGCATTGTGGACGCCGCCCAAAAGGCCGGAATCGGCACCATCCGGCCCGGCGCAACGGGCGGCCAGGTGGACGCCGCCGCGCGGAGCGTCATCGCCCGGGCGGGATACGGGCGTACCTTCATCCACAGCACGGGGCACGGGGTGGGCGTGGACATTCACGAACCGCCCTGGGTTCGCCCCAAAAGTCCCGACCTCCTAAAACCGAACATGATTCTCACCGTGGAACCGGGCATTTACCTGGCCGGTCGCTTCGGGGTTCGGATCGAGGACACCCTTCGCGTGACGGCGGACGGTCGGGAAACGTTAACCCACACTTAAGTTCATCCCTTTCAACGGAGCAAGACATGATCGATACATCGGAAATGGGCAACGGCACCGTCTTTGAATACGACGGCCAGGTCTATCAAATCGTTTGGTTCCAGCACCACAAGCCCGGGAAGGGCGGGGCCATGCTGCGGGTCAAAATCCGCAACGTGCGGACCGGCGCCAGCGTCGAGCGCACCTTCAAATCCGGCGAACGTTTTCAGGAGCTCTCCTTGTCCCGGCGCCCCATGCAGTATCTCTACGCCGAGGGGGACAACCTCACCTTCATGCACCCCGAAACCTTCGAACAGATTTCCGTGTCCAAGGAAAAAATCGGGGATTCCGCCAAGTTCCTGGTGGAAAACATGGACGTGCAGGCCCTTTACCTGGAAGAGGAATTTTTGGGCGTCGAACTTCCGGCCAGCATCGAATTGAAGGTGGTGAGCACGGTCCCCGGCATCAAGGGCGACTCCGTGTCGAACATGGTCAAACCGGCCACGCTCGAGAACAACATCGAGATCATGGTGCCGCTGTTCATTAAAGAGGGCGAGGCCATCCGCGTCGACACCCGCACCAGCGAATACGTGGGGCGCGTATGACCAAGGCCGCCGCCCCCAACTCCACCGAAGAACAGCTTCACGAATTGTTGGATTTCGCCGCCGAGGCCGGTTTGGCCGAAGTGGTGTGGGAAAAAGGCGACCGCCGCGTCGCTTTTAAGCGCGGCGTCGCCCCCGTCGTCGCGGCCCCCGCGCCGGCGCCCGCCGCCCCGGCGGCGCCCGCGGGCCCCAAGCTTCACGTCGTCAAATCCCCCATGGTCGGCACCTTTCAACGGGCCGCCAAAGACCGGCCGCCCCTGGTGCTGGAAGGCAGCGAGATTTCCGCCGGACAGAAAATGGGGGTGGTGGAAGCCATGAACATCCCCAAGGACGTGCTGGCGGACGTGCACGGACGGATCGTCAAGATTTTGGTGGAAAACGGCAAACCGGTGGAATACGGCCAGCCGTTGTTTGAAGTCGAAGTCACGCCCGAGGGCCAATAATGTTCAAGAAAATCCTGATCGCCAACCGGGGCGAAATCGCCGTCCGCGTCGTCCGGGCCTGCCGGGAACTCGGCATCCGCACCGTCGCCGTCCATTCGGACATCGACCGAAGCTCGCTCCACGTGCGTTACGCGGACGAATCGGTCTGCATCGGGCCCGCCACGGCGGCCGAAAGCTACCTGAACATCCCGGCGATCATCTCGGCGGCCGACGTCACCGGCGCCGACGCCATCCACCCGGGCTACGGCTTCCTCTCGGAAAACACCCATTTCGCCGAAGTCTGCGAGAGCTGCAACATCACCTTCATCGGCCCCTCCAAGGACGCCATCCGCCGCATGGGCGACAAAGCCGAAGCCCGTAAAATCATGGGCGATTACGGCGTGCCCATCATCCCCGGCACCAAGGGCTGCATCGGCCCCGACGACAAGGAACTTTTCAAGATCGCCAAAAAAATCGGTTTCCCGATCCTGGTCAAGGCCAAGGCCGGCGGCGGCGGCAAAGGCATGCGCGTGGTTCAAGACGCCAGCTTTCTCCGGGACGCCATCCTGGCCGCCACCCACGAGGCGAAAACCGCCTTCGGCAACGGGGACGTCTATTTGGAACGCTACCTGAAAGCCCCCCGGCACATCGAAGTTCAAATCCTGGGCGACAAGCACGGCAACGTGGTGAGTTTCCCCGAACGGGACTGTTCGGTGCAGCGGCGCCACCAGAAACTGATCGAGGAATCGCCCTCGCCCATGGTGAGCGACAGCCTGCGGAAAAAAATGGGCAAGGCCGCGCGCCTGGCCGCCAAGGCCGTGAAGTATTCGACGGTGGGGACCGTGGAGTTCCTCTACGACGAGGAATCCGACGACTTTTTCTTCATCGAAATGAACACCCGGATCCAGGTGGAGCACCCGGTCACCGAGATGGTGACGGGCATCGACCTGATCAAAGAACAGATTCGCGCCGCCGCGGGCGAAAAACTGCCCTTCGAGTCGGAAGACATCCAGATCCGCCACCACGCCATGGAATGCCGCATCAACGCCGAGGACCCGGCCCGGAATTTCATGCCCTCCCCCGGCAAGATCACCAACCTCATTTTGCCCGGGGGGCCCGGCGTGCGGGTGGACACCCACATGTACACGGGCTACACCATCCCCACCTACTACGACAGCCTGATGGCGAAGCTCATCTGCGCCACGCGCTACGGCGCGGGGGGCGGGCGGGAACACACCATCCGCCGCATGCGGCGGGCGCTCGACGAATTCATCGTCGAAGGGGTGAAGACGACGATCCCCTTCCACCGGGACGTCATGGCCCACGAGGCGTTCCTCAAAGGGGACGTCCAGACGGATTTCATCGAAAAGCATTTGGCCGTCACCACGGCGGCTTAAGGTCCGGCCCATGGCCCAAAACGCGATGCAACAAAAGATCATCGAAAACCTCTGGGATTCCAGCCGCACCCTGCGGGAATTGGCCAACGAGGCGCCGGCCATCGAGAAGGCCGCCCGGGCCATCGTCAAATCCCTGCGCGGCGGGCACAAGCTGTTGGCCTTCGGCAACGGCGGGTCCGCCGCCGACGCCCAGCATTTGACGGCGGAACTTTCCGGCCGTTTTGAAAAAGACCGCCGCGGCCTGCCCGCGGTGGCCCTCACCACGAACCCTTCCGCCGTGACCGCCATCGCCAACGACTATTCCTACGACGACATCTTCTCCCGGCAGATGGAAGGCCTGGTGAAGCGGGGCGACGTCGTGGTGGCCATTTCCACCTCCGGCAATTCCGCCAACGTGTTGGCGGGGGCCAAGGAGGCCAAGAAGGTCGGCGCCACGGTCATCGCCTGGACGGGCAAGGGCGGGGGGAAACTCAAAGCCCTGGCCGACGTGTGCCTGGACGTCCCCTCCCAACGCACCGCCCGCATCCAGGAAGGCCACCTCGCCCTCCTCCACACCCTCTGCGCCATCGTGGAAGACGAACTCTTCCCTTCGACCGCCAAGGCGCGTGGCTACAAATAATATTCTTTCCCCCGCGGCGCTCCTCCGCCGCCTGTCGGCCCGTCGACGCGGGCGCCGCGTCGTGTTCACCAACGGCTGTTTCGATCTCTTTCACGCGGGCCACTTGAAAGTGCTGAACCTCGCCAAGCGCGCGGGCGATCTGCTGGTCGTGGGCTTGAACGACGACCGTTCGGTTCGGCGGCTCAAAGGGCCGAAACGGCCGATCCTGCCTCTCAAAGACCGGGCCGCGCTGCTGGGGGCCCTCAAAGACGTCGATTACGTGACCTGGTTCGGCGAAGACACGCCCCACAATTTAATCCGCCGACTGAAACCCGACGTGCTGGTCAAAGGCGGGGATTGGTCCGCCGATCAAATCGTCGGGCGGGAGTTCGTCAAGAAAGTGGTGCGCGTGCCCTTGCTTAAAGGGCGCTCCACCTCGGGAATCATCGCGACCATCGCCCGGCGGTATGGCCGGGCCTAAAATTTCGGGCGGCGTGCTCCGGCTGTTGGACGCCAATTTAAATCGGGCGCGGGAAGGCCTTCGGGTGTTGGAAGACACGGCGCGCTTTCGGTGGGACGACCGTCCGATGTTTCAGGGACTTCGCCGGGCCCGCCACGGGTTGGACCGGATCACCCGCCGCCATTACCCGGCGCTGGTGGCCAGCCGCGACACGGGCGCCGACCCCGGCCGACGGATGGCCGAGCCCCGGCGCCGCACCGACGAAGGGTTGGTGGCCTCCAATTTTCGGCGGGCCGAGGAAGCCCTCCGGGTGTTGGAGGAATACGGCAAAGTCCTGGCGCCCGCCGCGGCGGCGTCCTTCAAACGTCTTCGATTCGAGTTGTATCGCTGGGAAAAGAGCGCGGCGACGCGCGGGAGGGGCCGTGAAACGAAAACGTCTTTTTGACTTAAGCGACGTCCAGTTGTACTGCCTGACGACCGCCCCGCGCCCCGGGATGTCCTATTTCGACATGGTGTCCAAGGCCTGCGCGGGCGGCGCGGACGCGATTCAACTGCGGGACAAGAGCCTCTCGGCCCGGGAATTGCTTCGGGTGGCCAAAACGCTCCAGTCGGTGTGCGACCATACCGGCGCTCTTTTTATTCTGAACGACCGGGTCGACGTGGCCCTGGCGGCGGACGTCGACGGGGTTCACATCGGGCAGGAGGATTTGCCGGTCCGGGTTGTGCGCCAGATGGTGGGGCACAAAAAGCTCATCGGCTGTTCCACCCATTCCACCGCCCAGGCCCTCCAGGCGGCGGGCGACGGGGCGGACTACGTGAGCTGCGGCCCGGTCTTCCCCACGCCCACCAAGCCGGATTACGTGCCCGTGGGCCTCGATTTGGTGAAGGAATACCGCGCGCTCCTGCGGATCCCCTTTGTGGCCATCGGCGGACTCGACGAAAGCAACGTCGCGGCCGCGGCGGCCGCGGGGGCGGATCGGGTGGCGGTGGTTCGGGGCGTGTGCGGCGCGGAGGACATCGAAGGCGCCGCCCGGAGGATCAAAGATCAATTTCTGAAGGCGAAGGCCGCGCGGCAATCCGCCGTCGCGGGATAGGAGCCGACCCATGAGTTCGAATACAAAAAACGTGACGCAGATGCACCGGGCGAAGGCGGGGGAAGTGACCCCGGAGATGAAGCGCATCGCCGAGAAGGAACGCGTCGAGGCCGAATACGTCCGCCAGGAAGTGGCCCGGGGCCGCGCCATCATCCCGGCGAACGTCAACCATTTGGCCCACCGGTTGGACCCGATGATCGTCGGCACGAATTTCAACTGCAAGATCAACGCCAACATCGGCAATTCCGCCACGACCTCGGACATCCAATGCGAGCTGAACAAAGTCGACATGGCGGTGAAATACCACGCCGACACGATCATGGATTTGTCCACGGGGAAGGACCTGGACGCCACCCGGGAAGCCATCGTGCGCCACAGCACGGTGCCCGTCGGCACGGTGCCCATTTACGGCGCCCTGGCGCGGGTGGGAAAACCGGAGGACTTGACGGCGAAACTGTTTCTGGACGAAGTGGAAAAGCAGGCGAAGCAGGGCGTCGACTACATGACCATCCACGCCGGCCTCCTGAAAGACCACGTGGGCTTGACGCGGAACCGCCTGACGGGGATCGTGTCCCGGGGCGGCTCGCTCATGGCCCAGTGGATGATCACCCACAACGCCGAGAACTTCCTCTACACCCACTTCGGCGAGCTGTGCGAAATTTTCAAGCAGTACGACGTGTCCTTCTCCCTGGGCGACGGCCTGCGGCCGGGCAGTCTGCACGACGCCAACGACGAAGCCCAGTTCGCGGAGTTGAAAGTGTTGGGCGAGCTTACCCTCCAGTCCTGGAAGCACGACGTCCAGGTCATGATCGAAGGCCCCGGTCACGTGCCCATGCATTTGATCAAAATGAACGCGGAGCTTCAGCAGAAGTGGTGCCACGAAGCGCCCTTTTACACCCTGGGGCCCCTGGTCACCGACATCGCCCCGGCCTACGACCACATCACCTCGGCCATCGGCGCCGCGATCATGGGCTGGTCCGGCGCGTCGCTCCTCTGCTACGTCACGCCGGCGGAACACCTGTCCTTGCCGAACGCCGAGGACGTGCGCCAGGGGTGCATCGCCTACAAAATCGCCGCCCACGCCTCGGACATCGCCCGGGGCCGCCCCGGCGCCCGGGACCGGGACGACGAACTGTCCAAGGCCCGTTTCGAATTCCGCTGGAAGGACCAATTCCGTCTTTCCCTCGACCCCGAAGCGGCCCAGGCCAAGCACGATTCGACGCTCCCCGAGGAAGGGTTCAAAGACGCGCGCTTCTGCTCCATGTGCGGGCCGAAGTTCTGCTCCATGCGCATCACCCAGGACGTCCACAAGCTGGTGCGGGAGCACGACGCCCACGTGAAGGCGGGCATCGTGGCGCCGAAGCTCGATCGGCCGGCCGACGTGCCGGAAATCATCGGCGCCTGACCCCGCGGCGGTCCCCGCGTCCGCCGTCGGCGATGTGCTAAAATAATGCCTTCGCTCTTTTCCGTTCAGGTCCGGGTTCCCGGAACCTCGGCCAATCTGGGCCCGGGGTTCGACGTCCTGGGGTTGGCCCTGTCCATCCACGAATCCGTGCGCGTGACTTTCGGCGGCGACGGCCCGGCGGTGCGCGTGCGGGCGACGGGCCCCGGGGCCGAGGCCATCCCCGTCGACTCGACCAATTTGGTGGTCCGGGCCCTTCGGGCCCTGTACCGGAAAGCCGGAAAAAAACTTCCGTCCGTCGACGTCGAGCTGGGCGTTCGCTTGCCCGTGGCCGGCGGCCTGGGCTCCTCCTCGGCCGCGATCGTGGGCGGACTGGTGGCGGCCAACGAATCCCTGGGCCGGCCCTTGGACCTTTCGGCGCTGATCGACCTGGCCACCGACATGGAAGGCCACCCCGACAACGTGGCCCCGGCCCTGGCCGGGGGATTGACCATGGCCGTCCGGGCCAAGGACGCCGTTCGCTGGGTGGCCTGGAAAGACGCTTCGCTTTTTAAGAACCTTCGGGCCGTCGTGGCCGTGCCGTCCTTCCAAGTGCCGACGGCGAAAGCCCGGCGGGCTCTCCCCGCCCGGGTGCCCCGGGCCGACGCGGTGTTCAACGCCGCCCACGTGGCGCTGCTGTTGGGCGCGGTGCGATCCGGCCGGTGGGAATTGCTGGGCGAAGCCATGGCGGACCGGCTGCACCAGCCGTACCGCGAAAAATTGGTGCCCGGGTTGTCCGCGGTGATCGCGGCCGCCCGGCGGGTGGGCGCCCACGGCGCGGCCTTGTCCGGCGCGGGCCCGAGCGTCCTGGCGCTCTGCGCCCCCGACGCGGCCCCTCGGGTGTCCCGGGCGATGATCGCGGCCTTTCAACGGAAGGGGTCCGCGGCCCGCAGCGAAATTTTGAAGATCGACACAGCCGGCGCCCGCGTTTTCGGCGTCTCACGAAAGAGAACGAAATGAGTTCCATCGTCGTTATGAAATTCGGCGGCAGTTCCGTGGCGGACGCCGACCGCATTAAAAACGTGGCCGGCCGCGTGGCCGCCAAGCGCAAGCAGGGCCACCGGGTGGTCGTGGTCGTGTCGGCGCCGGGCGACATGACGGACGATCTGATCGCCATGGCCGAAAAAATCACCGACAGCCCGAGCGGGCGCGAAATGGACATGCTGTTGTCGACGGGGGAGCAGGTCTCCATCGCGCTCCTGTCCATGGCCATCAACGAGCGCGGGGTGGCGGCGGTCTCCCTGACCGGCCCCCAGGCCGGCATTTTCGCCGACCAGGACCACACCCGGGCGCGCATCACGGCCATTCGGCCGAAGAAAATTTTTGAGCAATTGAAAAAAGGGAAGGTCGTCATCGTGGCCGGGTTCCAAGGCTTGAACCCCAACGAGGACATCGCGACCCTGGGCCGCGGGGGGTCGGATTTGACCGCCGTGGCCCTGGCGGCGGCTCTCAAAGCCGACGTGTGCGAAATCTACACCGACGTCAAAGGCGTCTACACGACGGACCCGCGCGTGGAGCCCGAAGCCCAGAAGATCGACCGCATTTCCTACGACGAAATGCTGGAGCTGGCCGGGGCCGGCGCCCAGGTGATGCAGGCCCGGTCCATCGAAGTGGGGAAGAAATACGGCGTGGACATCCACGTCCGTTCGACGTTTTCGGAAGACGCAGGAACTATGATCACGGCGGAGGTGCCGCGTATGGAACAGATCGTTGTCAGCGGGGTCGCCTTCGACCCCAAGCAGGCCAAAATCACTTTGAGCGGCGTGGCCGACCGGCCCGGCGTGGCGGCGAAAATCTTCGGCCCCCTGGCCGACGAGGGCGTCAACGTCGACATGATCATCCAGTCGGCCCCGACCGAGGGACGCAACGACATTTCCTTCACCATCGGCCGGGTGGACGTGAAGAAGGCCATGGCCGTCTTGGACCGCGTGTCCACCGACCTCAAGGTCGAGGAAGTGGTCTGCGACGACAAGGTGGCGAAAGTCTCCATCGTGGGCGTCGGCATGAAAGGCCACCCCGGCGTGGCGGCGAAACTCTTTAAATCCCTGGCCGAGGCCGGGATCAACATCGACATGATCTCCACCTCCGAAATCAAAATCGCCTGCGTGGTGCGGGAAGGCGACGGCCCGAAAGCCGTCCGCCTCGTGCACAAGGCCTTCGGCCTGGAAAAACCCCGGGTCAAAGCGAAGGCGTGAAAAAAAACCGCGCGTCCGACGCCGCCCGGGTGCGGCTCTACGACACCACCCTCCGGGACGGCACCCAGGGGGAAGGGGTCTCGCTCACCGTCGACGATAAGCTGAAGATCGCCCAGGTGCTGGACCGCCTGGGGGTCGACTACATCGAAGGCGGGTGGCCCGGCTCCAACCCCAAGGACGAGGAATTTTTCAAGCGCGCGCGTTCCCTGCGCCTGAAGAACGCCCGCCTGGCGGCCTTCGGCAGCACCCGCCGCCGGGACGCCGCCGCCCACCAAGATCCCAATCTGGCCGCCATCGTCCGGGTCAAAACCCCGGTCGCCTGCATTTTCGGCAAGTCCTGGGACCTCCACGTGATCCACGCCCTGCGGGCGACCCTGGACGAAAACCTGAAGATGATCGGCGAGTCCGTCAAATTCCTCAAATCCAAGGGCAAGGAAGTGGTCTACGACGCCGAGCATTTCTTCGACGGTTTCCGCGCCAACCCCGAGTACGCCCTGTCGAGTTTGACCGCCGCTTGGAAAGGCGGCGCGTCGAACCTGACCCTGTGCGACACCAACGGGGGCTCGCTCCCCCACGACATCGGCGAAATCGTCCAGGTGGTCCGCCGCCGTTTCCCGACGGTGGAATTGGGCATCCATTGCCACAACGATTCGGACGCGGCCGTCGCCAACTCCCTGGAAGCCGTGCGCCAGGGCGTTCGCCTCGTTCAAGGCACCGCCAACGGACTGGGCGAGCGGTGCGGCAACGCGAATTTGATCTCCGTGATTCCCGGCGTCATGACCAAGCTGGGCCTCCCCTGCGTGTCCAAGGACCAACTGCGGTCCCTGACCGAGGTGTCCCGCTACGTGGACGAGCTGGCGAACCAGGTGCCCAACGACCACCAACCCTACGTCGGAAATTCGGCCTTCGCCCACAAGGGCGGGGTGCACGTGTCCGCCATGGCGCGGCACGCCTCGACCTACGAGCACATGGACCCGGGCACCGTGGGCAACCAACGGCGGGTGCTGATCTCGGAACTGGCCGGGCGGTCCAACATGATTTTGAAAGCCCGGGAATTCAACCTCGATCTGGAAAAACACCCCGGAGCCATCGACAAGATCATCCAGCAGGTCAAGGCCCTGGAAAAAGAGGGCTATCAATTCGAAGGGGCCGAGGCGTCTTTTTATTTGTTGGTGACGCGGTTGGTTCGTCCCTTCAAACCCTTCTTTGATCAAAAAGGGTTCCGGGTGATCGTGGAGGAGGACAAGGACACCGGCGGGTTGGTGGCCGAAGCCTCCCTGAAAATCGCCGTCAAGGACGAGCGCGTCCACACCGTGGCGGAAGGCCACGGCCCCATCGACGCCCTGGACCGGGCGCTCCGCCGCGCCCTGGAAAAATTTTACCCCAACCTCCGCACGATGAGCCTCGTGGACTTCAAGGTCCGCGTCATCGACGGCGCGGTGGGCACCGCCTCCAAAGTCCGCGTGTTCGTGAACAGCCGCGACCACGCCGAGGAATGGGGCACGGTGGGGGTCTCCGACAACATCATCGAAGCCTCCTGGCAGGCCCTGCGCGACGCGGTGGAATACAAGCTCCTCCGCGACGGCAAGCGGCCGCGCTAGTCGTCCGATCGCCGGGCGGACTCCGCCGCTTTTCCCGGTTTCGTCGCGTCTTTTAACCGAAATTCCACCTTGGCCCGGCGCCTTTTGCGTCCCCGGACCCCCCCTCAATTTGGTATATTTCCCCTTTGATTTATCGTCGGGGAGACGTCCGTGAAGATTCTTTTTGTGGGGGACATTTTCGGCCGGCCGGGCCGGGACGCGGTGCGCGGATTCGTGCCGTCCCTTCGGCGCGAAGGCGGGATTGATTTCGCCATCGGGAACGCTGAAAACGCGGCCGGCGGGCGCGGTTTGACGGCCTCCACGGCCAAGGAACTTTTCGACGCGGGCTTGGACGTCCTGACCCTGGGGAACCACACCTGGGACCGCTCCGAAACCGAGCCCCTGCTGGCCGATCCCCGAATTTTGCGCCCCGCCAATTACCCGGCGCCCTTGGCCGGAAAGGGCCTGGGTCTTTATACGGTCGGCGGGCGATCCGTGGCGGTGCTTCAGTTGATGGGGCGGCACAACATGGCCTCGATCGACTGTCCGTTCCAGGCGGCGGATCGGCTTCTCAAGGAACGGCCCGCGCCGGTGGTGATCGTGGACATGCACGCCGAGGCGACCAGCGAAAAGCAGGCCATGGGTTGGCATTTGGACGGGCGGGCTTCCGCCGTGCTCGGCACCCACACCCACGTTCAAACGGCCGACGAGCGGGTGCTCCCCGGCGGGACGGCCTACATCGGCGACGTCGGCATGGCCGGGCCCCGGGACGGGATCATCGGCGGCGACCGGGCGGGGGCGCTCAAACGATTTTTGACCGGCGTGCGGGTTCGACTGGAAGTGGCCGAGGGCGACGCGCTGTTTTGCGCCGTGGTCGTGGACGTGGACGACGCGTCGGGCCGGGCCCGGTCGATCGAACGGATTTCGAAAGTGTGGCAACGGAAAGGCGGAACGGCGTGACCCCCGAGGAATTGAAAAAAGCGTTGGCGGCCAAGGCCGCAATGGTGGACAAGGCCCTGGACCGTCTCATGACCAAGGAAGAGGCCCTGCCGCCCGTGGTGCACAAGGCCATGCGGTATTCGGTGTTCGCCGGGGGAAAACGGCTGCGCCCGGTGTTGTGCCTGGCCGCGGCGGAAATCACGGGGGGGAAACCCGCCCGGGTGCTGCCCACCGCCTGCGCCCTGGAAGTGATCCACACCTACTCCCTGGTCCACGACGATCTGCCCGCCATGGACGACGACGATTTGAGGCGCGGCCGGCCCACCAACCACCGCGTGTTCGGCGAGGGCGTGGCCATTTTGGCCGGGGACGGTTTGCTGACCTACGGTTTTGAATTGATGGCCAAAAACGCCCGGGTGGCGGGCGTCCGCGCCGAGCGCGTGGTGGCCGCCATTGGCACGGTCGCCCGGGCCGTGGGGTCCCAGGGAATGGTGGGGGGCCAGGCGGTGGATTTGGAATCGGAAGGGCGCGGCGTGGCCTTGAACGGCAACCGCGCCAAGGTGTTGGACTACATCCACCGGCACAAAACCGGCGCGCTCATCACCGCGAGCCTGTCGGTGGGGGCGCTCCTCGCCGGCGCGTCGCCCGCGGCCCAACGGGCCCTGGAGCGCTACGGCGATCAAATCGGTTTGGCCTTCCAAATCGCCGACGACGTGCTGGACATCGTGGGCAACAAGGCGCTCCTGGGCAAAAGCGGCTCGGACGCCGAGAACCAGAAACTGACGTACCCCGCGGTTTACGGCCTGGACGAATCCCGCCGCCGGGCCCGACGGGCCGTGGACGAAGCCAAACGCCTTTTGAAACCCTTCGGCCGCCGGGCCGATCTGTTGGTGGCCCTGGCCGATTACATCATCACACGAGAGAACTGACATGAATATTTTGGACATGATCGACAAACCCCAGGACCTGCGGAACATCCGGAAGGATTTGCTTCCCATCCTGGCCAAGGACATCCGGCAAAAAATTCTGGACGTGACCTCCCAGGTCGGCGGCCACCTGGGCGCCGGGCTGGGCACGGTGGAGCTCGCCATCGCCCTGCACTACGTGTTCGAATCCCCCAAGGACAAGATCATTTGGGACACGGGGCACCAGGCGTACCCCCACAAATTGCTCACGGGGCGGCGGGACCGCTTCCACACCCTGCGGCAGTTCGGCGGGATTTCCGGATTTCTTTCCCGAAACGAATCCGAGCACGACGTGTTCGGCGCGGGCCACGCCTCGACCTCCATTTCGGCGGCTCTGGGTTTCGCCGCCGCCCGGGACGTGCTGAAGCAGGACCACCACGTGATCGCCGTGGCCAACGACGGGTCCCTGACCGGCGGCATGGCTTTTGAGGCCCTGCAAAACGCCGGCCACCTGGGCACGGACCTCCTGGTCGTTTTGAACGACAACCAAATGTTCATCTCCCACCGGGTGGGCGCCCTGGGCGCCTTCCTGGCCAAACTGGCCACCCTGGGCATGGTGCGCCGGGCGGAAAAGCAAATCGAAAAATTGCTCACCCGCATGAGTTTCTACGGCGCCTACCTGTTGCGCCTGGCGCGGCGGGCCAAGGTGATGCTCTTCCCCGGGGTGTTGTTCGAGGAAATGGGGTTCGGCTACCTGGGGCCCATCGACGGGCACGACCTGCCGCAACTCATTGAAGTCCTTCAGGCCATCAAGCAACTCAAGGGCCCCCACGTCCTGCACGTGGTGACGAAAAAGGGCCGGGGCTACGAGCCGGCCGAAGCCGACCCGATCAAATACCACGGCGTCACCCGCTTCAACCCCGAGACCGGCGAAATGGTCAAGGCCCCCGCCGGGCCCCCGAGCTACACGACGGTGTTCGGCCAGGCCCTGGTGAAACTGGCCAAGGAAGACTCCAAAATCGTGGCCATCACCGCGGCCATGCCCGAGGGCACCGGCTTGGACCTTTTCCGAAAAGAACTCCCTTCCCGCTTTTACGACGTGGGCCTGGGCGAGCAGCACGCCGTGACCTTCGCGGCCGGCATGGCCTGCGGGGGGTTGAAACCCGTGGTGGCCATTTACTCGACCTTCCTGCAGCGCGGGTTCGACCAGATGTTCCACGACGTGGCGCTCCAAAAACTGCCCGTCGTGTTCTGCCTGGACCGGGCGGGCCTGGTGGGCGAAGACGGTCCGACGCATCACGGGGCGTACGACCTGTCGTACTCCCGCATGTTCCCGAACATGACGGTCATGGCGCCCAAGGACGAGAACGAATTGCAGCACATGCTGAAAACGGCGCTCAACCTGCCGGGCCCGTCGGTGATCCGCTATCCCCGGGGCGCGGGGCAGGGCGTGGCCCTGGACACCGCTTATCACTTGATTCCCCTGGGCAAGGGCGAAGTCCTTCGGGAAGGCGAGGACGTGACGCTCTTGGCCATCGGCCACCCCATCGTGGCGGCCATGGAAGCGGCCGAAAAGCTGGCCGCCGAGGGCGTCTCCGTCCGGGTGGTGAACGCGCGGTTCGCCAAGCCCTTGGACCGGGAATTTTTGCTGGGCGTGGCGCGGCGAACGCCCCTTCTGGTGACCTTGGAAGAGAACACGCTGGTGGGCGGCTTCGGCGACGCCGTCCGGGAGGCGCTGGAGGGGGAAAACATCGCGATCCGAACCATCGCGTTGCCCGACGCCTTTGTGGAGCACGGGGCCCAATCCAAAATTCGCGAGAAGGCGGGCTTGTCCGCCGAAAAGATCGCGGCCCGCGTGTTGGAATTTCGCCGGCAGAGCCAGACGGTCTCCTGATCTGATCGAAAAAGTCCGACTGGATCACCTGCTGGTTCAGCGGGGATTGGCCGAAACCGGCGCCAAGGCCCAGGCCTTGATTCTGGCCGGCAAGGTGCGGGCCCCGGGGTTGAAGAACGTGAAGCCCGGCGAAAAAGTTCGGCTCGACCAGGAAATCGAGCTGGTGGCCGACCTGCCCTACGTTTCCCGGGGCGGGGAGAAATTGGCCGCGGCCCTGGACGAATTCGGCGTGGCGGTCCCGGGGCGGTTTTGCCTGGACGTGGGCGCCTCCACGGGCGGGTTCACCGACTGCCTGTTGCAACGGGGCGCGGTCGGGGTTCTGGCGGTGGACGTGGGCCACGGCCAGCTTCACTGGAAATTGCGAAACGACCCGCGCGTGGAGAATCTGGAAAAAACCCACGCCCGGGACTTGACCGCCGAACGGGTGGCGGCGAGCGCCGGCCCGGCGCTGTGGCCCGGGTTGCTCACGGTGGTGGACGTGTCTTTCATCTCCCTGGACAAGGTCCTGCCGACGGTGGCCGGGGCGACGCCCCCGGGCGGAGAGTTCGTGGTGCTGTTGAAACCGCAATTCGAGGTGGGCCCCAAGGACGTTCCGGGGGGCATCGTGCGGGACGACGCGGTGCGGGAGGCGGTGTTGGCCCGCGTTCAATCCCAGGCGGACGGCTGGGGATTTCGGTTTGAAAAATCCATGGTCTCGCCGCTCAAGGGCCGGGACGGCAACATCGAATATTTGCTGCACCTTTACAAAAAACCATGACCGAACCTTTCAACCCCGCTTCCATCGAGCCCAAGTGGCAAAAACGCTGGGAGGACGCCGGCGTTTTCAAATCGGACCCCGACCCCCGGAAGCCCAAACTCTACATTCTGGACATGTTCCCGTACCCCTCGGGCGCGGGCCTGCACGTGGGGCATCCCGAAGGCTACACCGCCACGGACATTCTGTCCCGAATGAAACGCATGCAGGGCTTCAACGTCCTGCACCCCATGGGCTGGGACGCCTTCGGCCTGCCGGCGGAAAACCACGCCATTCAAACCGGCCAGGCCCCCCGGGTCGTCACCCAAAACAACATCAACAATTTCCGGCGGCAGATCAAATCCCTGGGGTTCTCCTACGACTGGTCCCGGGAAGTGGACACCACCGACCCGGCCTATTACAAATGGACCCAATGGATTTTCCTCCAGCTCTACAAAAAAGGCCTGGCCTTCGAGGGCGTCAGCCCGATTAATTTCTGCCCCAGTTGCCGCACGGGCCTGGCCAACGAGGAAGTCCACCAGGGCGCCTGCGAGCGTTGTGGAACCCCCGTGGAACGGCGGGACATGCGCCAGTGGTTGTTGAAGATCACGGCCTACGCGGACCGCCTGCTGGAGGATTTGGAGGGCCTGGACTGGCCCGAATCCACGTTGGCCATGCAACGCAACTGGATCGGCCGCTCCGAAGGGGCCGAGGTGGTTTTCCAGGGCGCGGACGGCGCGGCGGGGAAATCCGTCACGGTTTTCACGACGCGGCCCGACACGCTCTTCGGCGCGACCTATTTGGTGCTGTCGCCCGAACACCCCCTGGTGCCGGCTTTTGCGACGGCGGAACGCCGGGGCGACGTGGAGGCCTACCAAAAGCTGGCCCGGAACAAATCGGACTTGGAACGAACGGACTTGGCCAAGGATAAAACCGGGGTGTTCACCGGCGGATCCGTCGTCAACCCGGTCAACGGCGAAAAAATTCCCGTCTGGATTTCGGATTACGTCCTGGTGAGTTACGGCACGGGCGCCATCATGGCGGTGCCGGCCCACGATTCCCGGGATTTCGAATTCGCCAAGAAATTCGGGATCGCCATCAAGCCCGTGGTGGCCCCGCGTTCCGGCGGCGCGCCGGACTCTTCCCGGGCTTTCGAGGACGAGGGCGTCGCGGTCAACAGCGGGTCCTACGACGGGTTGGAGACCGCCGCCTTCAAGAAAAAAATCACGGCGGATCTGGAAAAACGCGGCCAGGGGAAAAAGGCCGTCAACTACCGTCTGCGGGATTGGGTGTTTTCCCGCCAGCGCTATTGGGGCGAGCCCATTCCCATCGTGCACTGCCAGGGCGCCTGCGCGGGGCCCGTTCCGATCCCCGAAAAAGATTTGCCGGTGTTGTTGCCGGCGGTGGAGCGCTACGAGCCCACGGGCACGGGGGAATCCCCTTTGGCGGCGGTGGAGTCCTGGGTCAAAACCACCTGCCCCGTCTGCGGCGCCCCCGCCCGTCGGGAAACCAACACCATGCCCCAATGGGCGGGGTCCTGCTGGTATTACCTGCGCTATTTGGACGCCCGGAACGCCGACCGGGCCTGGGCCCCCGCGGCGGAGGCCTATTGGGCCGGGAAATCCGGCGTGGACTTGTATGTGGGCGGGGCGGAGCACGCCGTGCTCCATCTGCTCTACAGCCGGTTTTGGCACAAAGTGTTGTTCGATCTGGGGTTGGTCTCCTCCAAGGAGCCTTTCCATAAATTGCGCCACCAGGGCATGGTGTTGTCCTACAGCTACCGGGACAAGCTGGGGGCTTACCACGCCTACGATGAAATCGATTTCGCCTCCCGGCCGCCGAAACTCAAGAGCACCGGCGAAGTCCTGGCCGAGCAGGTCGAGAAAATGTCCAAGTCGAAAAAGAACGTGGTGAGCCCCGACGACATCATCGGCAAATACGGGGCGGACGCCATGCGGCTGTACGAAATGTTCATGGGCGATTTTGAAATGCCAAAACCCTGGGACATGCGCGGGGTGGAGGGCGTGACCCGGTTTTTGCAGCGGGTGTGGCGCCTGCTGGAGGCGCCGGCCGCGGCGGGCGATCCCCACGTGCGCCTCCGTCACAAAACCATTCAGGCCGTGACCGAGCGTGTGGACGGGTTCAAGTTCAACACGGCCATCGCCTCCTTGATGGAATACACCAACGTCCTGTCCACCGGCGCCGATCGGGCCGACGTGGAAGCCGTGGTGCTTTTGCTGTCGCCCTTCGCCCCGCACCTGGCGGAGGAAATGTGGGAACGGCTGGGCCACCGGGACCTGGCGTTCCGGGAAAAATGGCCGACGGCCGACCCGGCGCTCCTGGTGGACGACAGCGTGGAGATTCCGGTTCAAATCAACGGCAAGGTGCGGGACCGGGTACGGGTGGCGCCGAACGCCGCGCCGACCCTCGTGCTGGAAACGGCCCGGGCTCTTCCGCGAATCCAGGAAGCGTTGCGCGATCAACAGATCTTGAAGGAAATTCACGTCCCCGGGCGCATGGTGAGTTTCGTCACCCGGCCCGCAAACGGGAGGTCCGAATGAACCGACGTCGTTGGGCATGGGGGTTGGGGGGCATTCTTTTCGCCGGGCTCTTGGCCGGTTGCTCGGAAGTGGGCGGGTACAACACGCCCCTGGCGGTCACGCTGCCGCCCAGCATTCAAAAAATCGGCGTGCGGCCGTTCCAGAACCGGACGCAATTCTTCGGTTTGGAGGACAAGCTGCGCCTGCGGGTGGAGGAGGAATTCATCCGGGACGGGCGCCTGCCCTTCGTGAACCAGGAATCCCAGGCCGACGGGGTGATCGAGGGGGAAATCGTCAATTACATCCGCCAAGTGACCACCTACGACGCCAACAACCAGCCGGAGGAATACCGGCTGTGGGTCATCATGAACGTCCGGTTCATCGACCGGAAAAACGCCGTCACGCTTTGGGAAGAACCCCGGGTCGAGCAGGAATACCGCTACTTCGTGGAAACCGCCCCCGGCGGCCGCACCGAGGAAGAAGCCCGCGAAGCCCTGTGGGACCTGTTCGCCCGGGACATCGTGAAACGGACCATCGAAGGATTCGGTTCGGTCACCGGCGCCAGCGCGCGGAAAGTGCCCACCGAAACGCTGCCCGCCAAGGACGCCGCGACGCCGTCGCGTCCCCGGGTGGCCCCGCCGGCCCCCTACTGAGCCCATGCCCGCCGCCGACGACCCGCAGGCGCTGGTCGCGGGATGGTCCAAAGGGACCTTCCACCGCGTCTACATGCTGGCGGGCCCCGACGCGCTCACCAAGGAAGAAACCTTTCAACGGCTGAAAGCCAAGTTCATCGGCGACGACCCCGGCGGGATGAACACCGACGGGTTCGACGGGGCCGACGCCTCCGCCGGCGCGATTTTGGCGGCCGCGGGGACCCTGCCCTTTTTCGGCGGCCGCCGCTTGATCGTCGTTCGCCGCGCCCAGGAACTTTCCACCGCCGAAACCAACCGCCTGGCCGACGGCATCGCCGGCCTTCCCGACTCCAATTGCCTGGTCCTTCTGTGGGACGACAAGGCCGACAACCGCACCGTGTTGGTTCAAGCCGTGCGGAGCGCCGGGGCCGTGGCGGTGTTTTGGCCGCCCTTTGAAAATCAACTGCCGGGGTGGATCGTGGAGCGCGCCGCGGCCCAGGGAAAAAAGATGGGGTTGCCCGCGGCCCGGGCCCTGTTGGAAACCGTGGGGCCCTCCCTGCCGGATTTGGCCCAGGAAGTCGGCAAACTGGCGCTCTACGCCAAGGACCGGGCCGACCTCACGGCGGAGGACGTGGCCGCGGTGTCGACCGGCGGACGCGCCGGGTTTCACTTTATGGAATGGGAGCGGGTTCTCTGGAGCCGGGACCGGACCCGGGCCCTGGGCGTGCTGGAGGAAAAGCGGGGGCAGGGGGAAGCGGACGAGGCGCTCCTGCCGCAGTTCATCAAGGCCGTGCAGCGCTTGGCCCTGGCCAAGGCGCTCTTCGCGGAAAAGCGGCCCCGGTTGGAAGTATTTGAAAAGCTGTGGATTCGGCTTCGGGACGTTCAGGCCGATTTGGAAGCCGCCCAGGCGCGGTGGAGTTGGGGCGACGTCCGAAACGCCTTGGAGCGCCTTCTTCAGGCCGACGTGGCGATTAAATCCGGGCGCACAAGTGCCGACGCCGAATTAACGCGCTTAACGATCGCCTTGACGGAAGAAAACGCGCCGCTTAAGCGGCGCTGAGGGCTTTGTGGGCCGCCCGGGAGAGCTTGGCGATTTTGCGCGCCGCGTTCGTCGGATGAACGGTGTGGGCGTTGCCGAGCTTTTTCCAGGCGGACATCGTTTTGGGGAGGAGTTCCTTCACCTTGGCGGAGTCCTTGGCGGCGATGGCGCCGGTCAATTGCTTGGCCAGTTCGCGCGCCGTTGTTTTGGCGGCCACGTTGGCCCAACGGCGTTTAACGGCCTTGCGGACTTCCTTCAACGATGAAGTGTGACGTCCAGTTTTTAGCTTTGCCATAGGGCGAGATTTTAGATAATTTGATTTTGACCGTCAACCCGGGCCCCCCCTTCGAGGAGATTGTTTGACCATGACCCCGCCGTCCAACGCCGCGCGCCCCTCGTCCGAAAAAATGGTTCGCCACGCGGGCGCCGTTTCCATCGCGACCTTGATGTCCCGAATTTTGGGCTACGCCCGGGACGCCCTGGTGGCCAACGCCTTCGGCGGCGGCCATTTGACCGACGCCTTTTACGCCGCTTTCCGCTTGTCGAACCTGTTCCGCCGCATTCTGGGGGAAGGGCCCCTCGCCACGGCCTTCGTTCCCGTTTTTTCCGACCACCTGGCGCGGAAGGAGCGGGCCGAAGCCAACAATTTCTTTTACACCCTCTTCACCTTCCTGACGGTTCTGCTCCTGGGCATCGTGGCCTTGGGGATTTTGGGATCGCCCTTGATCGTGTCCCTGGCGGCGGGAGGGTTTAAGGCGGCGGACCCCTCCAAATACGAATTGACCGTCCGGCTCACCCGCCAGTTGTTCCCGTTCCTGTTGTTCGTCTGTTTGGCGGCCTTGTCCTCGGCGGCCTTGAACGCCCTGGGCTATTTCTTCATCCCCTCCCTGGCGCCCGCCATGCTGTCGGTGGCGACCATCGTCTACATCCTTTTTATCCACCGTTGGACGGTGGACCCCATTCAGGGGTTGGCGATCAGCACGACCGTCGGGGGGATTCTCCACTTCCTCATGCTGTGGCCCCAACTCAAGAAAGAGGGGCTGTTGTTCCGCTGGCGCTGGAACCCCCGGGACCCCGACGTTCGCCGGGTGGGCTGGCTGGTGCTCCCGTCCATTTGGGGGCTCTCCATCGACCAGGTCAACGCCTACGTGGACACCATTTGCGCTTCCTTCCTGGCCGAGGGGTCGGTGACGGCCCTCTACAACTCCAACCGGTTGATGCAGTTTTCCCTGGCTCTTTTCGGCGTGTCGCTGTCGACGGCCACCTTGCCCCACCTGGCGCTGAGCGCGGCCAAGGGGGATTGGGAGGCGTTCAAAGAAAACCTCAATTTTTCCATCCGCATGACGCTCTATATGGTGGTGCCGGCCACGGTCGGAATGGTCCTCCTGGCCCGGCCCCTGGTGCAATTGCTTTTTGAACACGGGCGGTTCACGGCCGTGCAAACGGGATACACCGCCGCGGCGCTCGCGGCCTACACCCTGGGCCTGCCGGCCTATTCCCTGGTCAAGGTGATCGTGACCGCTTTTTACGCCCAGAAAGACACCCGCACCCCCGTCCGCGTGGCGACCCTGTGCCTCTTCATCAACATGGTGGGGAACGTGGTGCTCATGCATTACTGGGGCGTGGGCGGTTTGGCCTTCGCCACGACCCTGGCGTCCTTTGTCAACGTCGGCGTGCTCGTCCATTACCTCCGCAAAAAGATCGGCCTCATGGGGGGGCGGCGCATCGGCGCGTCCCTCCTTCAAATGGCCGGGGCGGCCCTGGCCATGGCCGTGGCCAGTTGGGCCCTGCTCCGTTGGACGCCGGGGGTTTTGGCCCTTCGAACCCTGGTGGCCGTCGGGGGCGGGGCCGCGGTGTACATCGGACTCACGCGAATTTTAAAGATGGACGAATACGACCGGATGATGAGCCTCCTCCGCCGTCGGCGCGGGGCGAGCGTTCCCCTTGCCGAGTAACGAACTCCTCAAAACCCTTCCCCACCGACCCGGCGTCTATTTGATGCGGAACCGGGCCGGGGCCATCGTCTACATCGGCAAGGCCGTGGATTTACGGAAACGCGTGGCGAATTATTTCCGCCCCACGGGGTTGGAACCCAAGACCCGGGCCCTCATGGACGAGGTGCAACACATCGATTACATCGCGGCCGCCAGCGAGCGGGAGGCCCTGGTGATCGAGCAACGGCTCATCGGCCGCCACCAGCCCTTGTTCAACGTCATGTGGAAGGACGGGAAGACCTACCCCTTCGTCAAAATTTCCACCAACGAGGATTTTCCCCGGATCCGTCTCACCCGGGATCGGCGGCGGGACGGGGCCCGCTATTTCGGCCCGTACCCGAACGTCAGCGCGGTGCGGGGCCTCCTGGAAGGGCTGTGGAAGCGGAAACTCTTTCCCCTGCGCCCCTGCGACTACGAATTCACCGAAGCCCAACCGTTGACCTATCAAAAAGTCCGGTCGTGCCTTTACCTGCACACGGGCGAATGCCCCGCGCCCTGCCTGGGGCGGATCTCCCGGAAGGACTACGGCGGCCTGGTGGACCGGGCCGTTCTCTTTTTCGAGGGGAAAAACACCCTTCTTCGACGGGGCTGGGAAGCCGAGATGAAGCAGGCCGCGGCCGAAATGAAATACGAGAAGGCGGCCGTTCTCCGCGACCACCTGGCCGCCCTGGCCCACGTGCGGCAAACGGTGACGTTCCGGGCCATGCGGGAGGAGGACGTTTTGGGGCGGATCCAATCCACCCAGGCGCTCCAGGAACTTCAGCGGGCGCTGGACCTGCCGCGCCCGCCCCGGTGGATCGAATGTTTCGACATCTCGCACGTTCAAGGGGTGGAGACCGTGGCCTCCCTGGTCGTGCTTCGGGACGGGAAACCGGACAAGTCCCAATACCGGAAGTTCCGCGTGCGCACGGTGAAGGGAATCGACGATTTCGCCTCCATGGAGGAAGTCGTGGGGCGCCGCTACCGGCGCGTTCAAGCCGAGGGCGGGACCTGGCCGGATTTGACCTTGATCGACGGAGGACCGGGGCAGTTGTCGGCCGCCGTCCGGGCCGTGGCCCCCCTGGGGCGGCGTTTGGCCCTGGCGTCCCTGGCCAAACGGGAGGAGGAAATATTTTTGCCCGACCGCAAAGAGCCCATTTGCCTTCCCAAATCCTCCCCGGCCCTGCACCTGCTTCAGCGCGTTCGGGACGAAGCCCACCGTTTCGCCGTGACCTTCCACCGGTCGCGCCGCGACAAGAAAATGTTCGAAGGAGACGCCGATGCCCCTGCCGAAAAAAATCCGTGAAGCCATGAAAGACCATTCCGCTTTTTACCAGTCGGTCTGGAAGGCCTGCGCCGAAATCCCCCGGGGCGAGGTCCGCACCTACGGCTGGATCGCCCAAAAAATCGGCAAACCCGGAGCGGCCCGAGCGGTCGGGACGGCCCTCGGGGCCAACCCCTTCGCGCCCGTGGTCCCCTGCCACCGGGTGGTGCGGTCGGACGGCGGGATGGGCGGCTATTCCGGCCGGGGGGGCGTCGCGACCAAGCGGCGATTGCTTGAAAAAGAAGGCGCGGAAGTTGGACGGAAGGGATAATTGATATAATTCAAAAATTGTGCCCGGAATTCCGGGCCATTTTTTATGATTGAAACCATCCTGAAGTTCTTCATCGGCACGCAAAATCAGCGGACCCTCAAGGCCATCGACCCCTTGGTGGACCGGGCGGAGACCTACGCCCAGGCCACGGCCGCCCTGACGGACGAGGCGCTGAAAGCCAAAACCCCGGAGTTCAAGGAGCGCCTGGCCAAGGGCGAAACCCTGGACGACCTGTTGCCCGAGGCCTTCGCCGTCGCCCGGGAGGGCGCGGCCCGGGCCATCGGCCTGCGCCCTTACCGGTGCCAACTGATCGGCGGCATCGTCCTCCATCGCGGCATGATTTCCGAAATGAAAACCGGCGAAGGCAAGACCCTGGTCGCCACCCTGCCGGTGTATTTGAACGCCCTGACCGGGAAGGGCGTTCACCTGGTGACCGTCAACGACTACCTGGCCAAACGCGACCGCCAGTGGATGGGGCCCATTTACGAATTCCTGGGATTGACCGTCGGCTTCGTCCAGCACGACATGCCCAACGACGAACGCCGCCGGGCTTACGCCTGCGACGTGACCTACGTCACCAACAACGAAATCGGCTTCGACTATTTGCGCGACAACCTGGTGCGGGACCCGGGCCACCGGGTTCTGCGGCCCTTCAATTTCGCCATCGTGGACGAAGTGGACTCCATCTTGATCGACGAGGCCCGGACGCCCCTCATCATTTCCGGTCCCGGGGAAGCCTCCAGCCAGCGCTACCAAATCGTCAACCGCCTGATTCCCCAGCTGAAGGGCCGGGTCATCACCGAGTCCGAGGAAATCGAGGCCAAGTACAAGGGCATCGACCTGGGCGCCGGGTTCGATTACATCGTGGACGAAAAGGCCCACACGGCGACCCTGACCGACCAGGGCATCGGCAAGTGCGAATCCCTCCTGAGCGTGCGCAGCCTCTACGACGATATTTCCGGGGAATGGGTGCACCACATCTCCCAGGCCATCCGGGCCCACAAGCTTTACCAGAAAGACGTCGACTACGTCGTCAAGGACGGTGAAGTGATCATCGTGGACGAATTCACGGGGCGGTTGATGCCCGGGCGCCGCTGGTCCGACGGGCTGCACCAGGCGGTCGAGGCCAAGGAAGGCATCCGCGTCGCGGAGGAAAATCAAACCCTCGCCACCATCACCTTCCAGAACTTCTTCAAGCAATACAAAAAGCTGGCCGGCATGACGGGCACCGCCCTGACCGAGGCGAAGGAATTTTGGGAAATCTACAAGCTGGACGTCGTCGCCATTCCGCCCAACAAGCCCACCCGCCGGGGCGACCAGGCCGACCGCGTGTTCCGCACCGAGCGGGAAAAATACGAAGCCATCGTGGACGAAATCGAGGATTGTTGGCGGCGGGGCCAGCCCGTGCTCGTGGGCACGCGCTCCATCGAAAAATCGGAGCGGTTGGCCGCCATGCTCCGGCGCAAGGGCATCCCGCACAGCGTTTTAAACGCCAAGTACCACGAGCAGGAGGCGAGCATCATCGCCCAGGCCGGACGGAAGGCCGCCGTCACCATCGCCACCAACATGGCGGGCCGCGGCACGGACATTATTTTGGGCGGCAACCCGCCCGACGCCGAGGCCGCCGACATCGTCAAGCACGGTTCGATCTTCTTCGGGTTGGGCGATTTCAACGTTTACGATTACGAAAGCCGCGCCAAAAAACCCGAAACGGTGGACCGGGTGCTTCTGGCCAAGATGAACGTGGACGCCAAGGGCTGGCCCAAAGCGACGGAAAAACAAGCCATCGCCGCCCTGAACGCCC
Organism: Elusimicrobiota bacterium; assembly: GCA_016722575.1. Classification (NCBI taxonomy): domain Bacteria; kingdom Pseudomonadati; phylum Elusimicrobiota; species Elusimicrobiota bacterium. Next base: position 408,069 of record JADKIY010000006.1, read on the forward strand.
TGTTGGATCAACCCGATTTGGACAAGGCCCTGGAGATCGCCGGGGCGCCCGCCGCTTTGAGCGCCGAGCTTAAGGAGAAAGTCGCCCAGGCGCGAACCGCGGGGCAGGCGGTCGACACCGATACGCTTCGGACGTACAACCGGGCGCTTCTGGAAAGTTTGCTCCCCGAAAACATTCTGGCCCGGGAACGCCGGGGCGGCTTGCACATCCTGGGCACCGAGCGCCACGAGTCCCGGCGCATCGACAACCAACTGCGGGGCCGCGCCGGCCGCCAGGGCGATCCCGGCTCGTCCCGGTTCTATCTGGCGTTGGACGACGAGTTGATGCGCCTTTTCGGCTCCGAGCGGATGCAGGCGTGGATGTCGCGCTTGGGCATGCAGGAGGGGGAGGACATTCAGCACCCCTGGGTGAACAAAGCCATCGAGAGCGCCCAAACCAAAGTCGAAGCCATGAACTTCGACATCCGCAAACAGCTTTTGGATTTCGACAACGTCATGAACAAGCAGCGCGAGGCCGTGTATAAATTGCGGAACGCGATTTTGGACGGTTTGGACCTGACGGACCGGCTGAAAACCATGATGGTGGAATCCCTCGAGGAAAAGCTGGCCCTCTGGGCGCCGGAAAAGGCCCATTCCGACGAGTGGGAGTTCCAGAGCCTGAAGGCCTGGCTGGCCCGGGGGTTCGGGGTGGAGCGCGAATTTAAGTTGGAGGCCTATCCTTCGTCGGCCGCCTTGTTGACGGAATTGACCGAGGTGTTGGAAGACGCCTTTCAAAAGCGCGCGTCGACGGTGGGCGCCGACCTGTTCCGCCAGATGGGGCGCTTCATTCTCTTGCAAGTGATGGACACCGCCTGGGTGGATCACCTGACCTATTTGGAACAGTTGCGGAAGGGCATCTTCCTTCGGGCCTACGGGCAGAAGGACCCCCTGATCGAGTTCCAAAAAGAAGGCTTCGCCCTTTTTGAGGGCATGATGCAGCGGATCCGGGAAGAGACTCTGGAATACATGTTCCACCTGGAAGCCGCGCCCCAGTCCGCCCCGGCCGAACGGGTGATGTTGCTGGAAAAACCCGAATCGCCCGACGTGGCGGGCGAAGCCTCCCGATCGGAGCCGGCGCGCGCCGTTCGCCCGGCGCCCCTGATCGCCACCGCCCGCCCCAACGGGAAAAACCCGCCGGCCGCCCCCGTGGCCGCCCTTCCGACGGTGAAAACCATCGGGCGCAACGACCCCTGCCCCTGCGGCAGCGGGAAGAAATACAAGAAGTGCTGCGGCAAATAATCCTCCCCCTCCGTTGAAACGCCACATTCCCCTTTGGGTCGGGCCGCTCGCCACCGCGGTTCTCTATGTTTTTTGTTTTCCGCGGTTCAACGCGGGCGGGTGGTTGGGCTGGGTCGTCCTGGTTCCGTTCCTTCTGGCGATTCCCCGGTGGCCGCTTAAAAAAGCGTTGATCGCCGGAGGCCTGGCGGGGTTCGGGGCCCATCTCGGCACCTTGTATTGGGTGTATCCCACCTGCCGGTGGGGGGGCGTCGGAATCGGGGTGAGCGCGCTGGCGTTGGTTTCCTTGTCGGCCTATCTCGCGCTCTATTGGTCGGCCTTCGCCGCCGCGGTCAAAGCGGGGGAGGAAATGAAAACCGCCCGGCCGTTTTTCCTGGCCGCCGCCTGGGTGGCGCTGGAATACCTTCGTGCCCACCTCCTGACCGGTTTCCCCTGGCTTCCCCTGGCCGGTTCCCAGTGGCTCGTTCCCAAACACCTTCCCTTGGCCGCCATCGGCGGCGCCCACGCGGTGTCCTTTATGGTGGCGCTCTTTAACGGCGCTTTGGCCCTGGCGATCGACGGCCGTCTCCGGGGGGAAAAGCGCTGGGCGCGCCCCGCCGTGCCCGCCCTGTTGGCCCTGGTGGGTTTGACCGCCTGGAGCGTCGCCCTGTGGCGGCACCCGCCGGCGGAAGGCCCCGCGCTCCGCGCCGCGATTGTGCAGGGGAACATCGACCAATACAAAAAATGGGACCAAAATTACGAGGACGAAATCGTCGCGGCCTACACCGCGCTCACCCGAACCGCCGCGCAGGAATCCCCCGCGCTCATCGTGTGGCCGGAGACCGCGGTGCCCGGCTGGATCCCCAACGACGTGAAATATCTGGAGTGGGTGGCGGGATTGGCCAAGGCGGCCCGGATCCCCATTCTCTTCGGCGCCGTCTCCCGGCAGGCGGGGCGGGATTACAACGCGGCCTTTCTCATGTCCCCGGCGGGGGAATTGATCGGCCAATACCGAAAGCGGCACTTGGTCCCTTTCGGCGAATACGCCCCGTTTCAAAAAATCCTGGGACGGTTGGACGGCGTGTTGAGCGCTTTGGGGGCTTTCGACGCCGGGGACGAGGCCAGCGTTTTGGCGGGGCCCGTGCCTCTGGGCGTGAGCGTCTGCTTTGAAGGGCTTTTCCCGGGGCTTGTCGCCGACTTTTCCCGGGCGGGGGCGAAGGTCCTGGTGAACATCACCAACGACGGCTGGTACCGCGACAACGCGGCCCCGGAACAGCATTTTTCGGCCAACGTGCTTCGGGCGGTGGAAAACGGCCGTTGGGTTCTGCGGGCCGCGAACACGGGGATCTCGGGTTTCATCAACCCCCGGGGGGAAATCCTCGCCAAAACCGCCTTGCTCACCGCCGCGGTTCTTCCCGGGCCGCTAACGGCCACGGACCGGCCGACCTTTTATGTTCGCCACGGGGATTGGTTCGCGGGGGGATGTTGTTTGATCGTTCTCCTCGGAGCCGGGAAAGCGCTGATTCAAAAAAGGCGAAGACCTTTCCCGGCGGCCTCGCGCTGATCGTTTTTCTTTTCCGGTTTATCGGTCGGGTCCGTTCCCCGAGCGAAAAACCTTCCGCCGAAAATACCATTCCACCGCTTTAACCCACCACCCGTCCGGCACCCACTTCCGAAGAAACCAATGAAGATGGGCGTCCCCCCCGATGCGCACCCGGAGCGGAATCCGCCGGGCTTCGCAAAGGTCCGCCATCCGCCGGGACACCGCCCGGGGATCTTTTTCCGAATTCTCCCGAAAGGTTTTTAGGAAATCCTCAAAGGCCCGAACCCGCTTTTTGTCCGACGCGGGGACGTCCTCCTTAAGGGGCGGCCGGAGGGCGGCCCGGGAAAACCCGGTTCGATAGGCCCCCGGCTCGACCGCGCAGACTTGTACGCCGGACTCGGCGAGGTCGTAAAAGAGCGCCTCGGTCAGGGCGTCCAGGGCGTGCTTGGAAGCGCCGTAGGTGCCGTAAAAAGGAAACGTCGTGTAGGCCGTCAGGCTGGTGACGTTCAGAATCCGCCCCCGGGAGGACCGCAGAACGGGGAGGAGCCCCTGCAGGAGCGCCAACGGACCGAAAAAATTGAGATCGAATTGGTTGCGGACGTCCGTCAAGGATTGATGTTCGACCGGCCCCAGGACCGCGGCCCCCGCGTTGTTGATCAAGACGTCCAACTGCCGTCCGAAATGGAGTTTCGTTTTTTCAACCAGGTGTTGGATCGAAGCGGGGTCCCGCAGGTCGACGTCGGCGAATTTAAGCCGGGGGGAATCGGCCAGGTCGGGAAACAACGCCGCGCCCCGGACTTCGCCGCCCCGCAGGGCGGCCAGCACCCGGTGCCCCCGGGCGTGCAATTCCGTCACCAGCAATCGGCCGAAACCGCCGGAGGCGCCGGTCAATAGGATCGATTTTTCCATGCCCGTAGAGTATACGGGAGGAACGGGCAAAAAAAAAGTCTTTCCGCGTCCCCCGCCCGGGAACGGCCGGGTTGAATTTGTCGGCGGGCGGGATATACTGAAACCATGGCGACGTCGATGGAACGATTGTCGGGGCGCGTGGAATCCCTGGGGCGGGAACTCCTCCGCCGGTCCGCGGAATTCCGTTCCCCTCTTTTCTCGCGGAATGGGCTGACGGAAAAGCTGTTGGACGCCGGGATGAACCACCGGGCCCTGCGGCGGGCCCTCCTGACTTTTTTGGACGTGAGCCCGACCCTCGCGAACAACGCCGAAGTCAAAGGAAAACTTTTGGATCTATTGGAAGAGTCGGCCGCCCCCGGCTGGATCGCCCGGTGGATTCCGGCGAATCTTCTGGCCCCGGGGCTCCGCTTCGGCCTGCGGTGGATGGCCGAACGTTTCATCGCGGGCGAAACCATCGAGGAGGCCGGTCCCCGCCTGGAGGCCCTTCGCCGCGAAGGGTCGGACGTGCTCTTGGACGTCCTGGGCGAAGGGCTCACCTCCGCGCGCTCCTCCGAGGAGCACGTGGGCCGCTACCTGGACCTTCTGGCCCACCTCCCGCGCCCCCATATTTCGATCAAAGTGTCCGCCCTGGCGCCTTTTTTCGGCCCGCTGAACGAGGCGGCCCTGGTGGAAGCCCGGGAGCGTCTGCGGCGGGTGGCGCGCGCCGCCCAAAAACAGCCGGGGGCTTTTCTTTGGATCGACATGGAGCAACACAGCCTGAAGAGCCGGATCTTTCAGGTCTATCGGGATTTGCTCGACGAAAAGGAATTTTCCGGTTTTGACGGCCTGGGCCTGGCGGTGCAGGCCTATCTTCGGGAGACGGCCCGCGATTTGGAGGACCTGAAGTCCTGGTCCCTGGCCCGGGGACGGCGGACGCCGGTTCGCCTCGTGAAAGGCGCTTACTGGGACCAGGAAAACCTTTGGGCGGCCAAAGCGGGCTGGCCGGTGCCCGTCTGGCCCCATAAACACCGAACCGATCGGGAATTCGAGGCCCTGTCGGCTTTCCTTCTGGAAAATCCCGAGGCTTTCCGGCCGGCCTTCGGCACCCACAACGCCCGAAGCCTCGCCGTCGTCCTGGCCCTGGCGGAGGACCGGGGATTGGCCCCGGGGGACGTGGAATTTCAAACGCTCTTCGGCATGGCCGAGGAAACCCGCCGGGCGCTGAACGCCATGGGACAACGAACCCGGGTCTACACCCCCTACGGAGGCCTGGTTCCCGGGATGGCTTATCTGGTCCGGCGGGTGCTGGAAAACACGGCGAACGAATCCTTTCTGCGCCAATCCCATCGCCGCGCGGGCCCCGCCCTTCTGCTCCGGCCGCCCGCGGCGGAGACCGCGGAGGAGAGCGCCCCCGGGGAGAATCGGGGGTTCGTCAACGAGCCCTTGACGGATTGGTCGCGTCCGGAAAACCGCGGACGCATGGCGGATTCCTTGGCCCGCGAGGCGTCGTCGGCGCCCTCCCCCGGCGGAGGCGCCGGGGATCCCGGCGCGGCGCTGGAACGTGCGGCCAACGCCGCGGAGGCCTGGGGGCGCCGAACCGTGCGGGATCGGGCCGACCGCTTGCGGGCGGCGGCCCGGGAAATGCGGCGGCGCCGTTTCGAGCTGGCGGCCAAAATCGTCCGCGAAGTGGGGAAAACCTGGGTCGAAGCCGACGCCGATGTGGCGGAAGCCGTGGACTTCATCGAGTATTACACCGCCGAGGCCGAACGCCTGGACGTTCCGCCGGCTCTTCCGTCTCTCCCGGGGCTGCGGAACCGGATGGTCCACCGGCCCCTGGGGCCGGGCGTGGTCATCGCTCCGTGGAATTTCCCCCTGGCCATTCCCTGCGGGATGACCGTGGCGGCTCTCGTCACGGGCAACACCGTCGTCCTTAAACCGGCGGAGCAGGCCCCCGGGATTGCCCGGGAGCTCGTGGACCTGTTGTCGACGGTGTGCCCGCCCGGGGTGATTCAGCTCGTTCCCGGGCCCGGGGAAACGGTCGGCGCGGCCCTGGTGAAAGACCCCCGAACCCAGTTCATCGCCTTCACGGGGTCGGACGACACCGCCCGACACATCCGTCAAGACGCGGCCGACGCGCCTTTCGCAAAACGACTGATCCTGGAGACGGGCGGCAAGAACGCCATCTTCGTCGACGCGGACGCCGATCTGGACCTCGCCCTGGCCGGCGTGATCGACTCCGCTTTCGGCTACAGCGGTCAAAAATGCAGCGCCTGTTCCCGATTGATTCTTCACGAAAAAATCCGGGAGCGTTTCCTGGCCCAATTTCTGGAGTTGGTGGCGGCTCTCCGGGTGGGGGATCCCGCGGACCCCTCGACCCAGGTGGGCCCGCTGATCGACGATGCGGCGTTCCGGAAGGTGCGGGGCTACGTCGAATTGGGGAAAGCGGAGGGGCGATTGCTCACGCCGGAAAAGGCGGACGCCGCCGCGCGGCTGGTGTGGCCGGCGGTGATGGAGTTGACGTCGCCCCGGGCCCGGTCGGCCCAGGAGGAGATTTTCGGTCCCGTGGTCGCGGTGTTCACCGCGGGAAGCGCGCCGGACGCCTTTGAAATCATGAACGCGACGCGCTTCGCTTTGACGGCCGGGGTCTTTACGCGGTCGTCAGAGACCAAGGCGCTTTTCGGCCGGTCCGTCGTCGCCGGGGTCAAATACGTGAACCGGAAAATCACCCACGCGAGCGTGGGCCTCATCCCCTTCGGGGGAACCCGGGCCTCGGGCACCGGTACGCACGCGGGCGGCCCGTTCACCCTCCTCCAATTCCTTCGCCAAGAAGTTCAAATCGAAGAACCGCCCCACTACGAAATCGATTTGCCGTGAACTTGTCAAAGCCGCGTTAAAAACTGCTAAAATCCTTTCGCGGGGTGGAGCAGCCTGGTAGCTCGCGAGGCTCATAACCTCGAGGTCGTAGGTTCAAATCCTACCCCCGCAACAAAAAAAACCGGTCGCGCATTGGCGCGGGCGGTTTTTTTGCTTTTTGGCGGATTTGAACCTACGACCGGGAGAAATAAAAGTCCAAATCCGACGGAGGCGCGGGAGCCGACCCCACCGCAGAGCTCTTGGGGCCGGCGGCGCGCCGGAGGCGCAACCCCTCCGCCGACGAAACGGTTGGAGCGCGACCGCCTTGGTGGAAATGCGGCGGGGAGCGGCCGCCGGGAGCCCCCCCGAATAAAGTCACGCCTTAGCGTTTTTAAGTTCGAAGGAAGATTCGTGTTGCGTTGTCGGGGGATCGGGGGATGGACAAGGCGTTGGCCCCTGGGAGCGGCCCCATCGTCCCACCGTTTGGTTGAACAAGGCTTTCCCGATCTGATATATTCCACCCATGCGAAAATGGTCCGCCCTTTTTTTGGCCGTGATGTTGGCGGTGCCGGCCCACGCCGGGGGCGCGGCGCCGAAAAAGCAACCCGCCGATTGCGCGGTGTGCGGCCACGTGTGTTGTTGCCCCGATGTCTGCGCGAAAATAATTAAAAACCGGAAATCCGCGGCGCCTTCGTCGGGCGCGGACGCCCCCGCCCAGGACCCCTGCGGCGTTTCAGAGGCCCAGTGCCGGTTGGGCCCCCTGGAGGGGAATCCCGCCTTTCTTCGAGAAGCGTGCCGGCCGGCGGAGCCTTTGCGCGGCCCGACGCTCGCGGTCCGCCCGGTGAAGGCGGATTTGTCCCGTTTCACCGACGGATGTCCCTTTTTGCCGTACCGAAACATTTTCTCGCCGGTTCCCGTTCCGCCCCCCCGTTTCCAACCCCTGGTCTAATCCGAAATAGTTCGCCGTCCCTTTCCGGGGACCGGCGATTTCCGATATAAGCGTCATTCGCCGGCGGACACGCGCCGGCGACCGCCGCGTTTTCTTTGCGTTCTTGGGGAGGATCATCATGCCTTTGCGGTTGATCAATCGATTTGCGGGAGTTGGATTCTTGGCATTGTGGGCGGCGGTGGCGGGGGGGCACGCGACCGACGACGTCGGGGCTTCGACGGCGACGGCGGCCGCCCCGTCGGCTCCTCCGTCGGCGGGGTCCCCCGTCGGGGAGGCGCCGGAGGTGGTGCTGGAAGCCGTCCAGGTTTTGGGAACGCGCATTGAACGGAACCCGGCCGGCCGGACGATCGGTAAGGTGGAGCGAAACAAAATCGAAGCGACCGACGCCTTCAACCTCCGGGAAATGTTCACCACCGTCCCCGGGGTCACCCTGCGACAAAGCAACGGCCCGCGGGACGTCACGATCTCGATCCGCGGTTCGGGTTCGAAACAGTCCTTCGCGGTGCGGAACATCAAAATGTACGAGGATTGGTTCCCCACCACTCAATCGGACGGGTTGTCGAGAACGGACATCAACGACCCCAACGCGTACGAAGGAATCGACGTTCTCCGGGGGCCGTCGTCCTCCCTTTACGACAATTACGCGCTGGGCGGCGTCGTGAACTTCCGCTCGCGCCAGGGCCGCGACATCGACGGGGTGGACGTGGGATCCACCTTGGGGAGCCACGCCTATTCCAACCATTACGTGCACGCGGGGGGCCGCAGCCCGGGGTTCGAGTATTCGGCCTTCGGCAGTTTCATCCAAGGCGACGGGTACATCGACCACAGCGCCTTTTGGACGGGGACGCAAAACCTGACGATGACCTTCACCCCGGACGAAAAACGGACCATCGTCTTTAAATACTTAAACAACGACCTGCGCGCCGACGTTCCCAACCGGCTGACGATGAACCAATTCACGGACAACCCGCGGCAGGAGGGCACGACCAGCGTCACGGGCGTGGGCAACGTGTCCGCCACCCAGGCCGACCAGAACCGCGAAGACCGGCGAACGATCGTGGGGGTTCGCTACGAACACGCCCTCACGCCCGACACCGGGCTGCGCTTCCTGGGCGCCTACGACACCAAAGACATCAACCAGACCTTCGCGACGATCGGCGACAACGTGAACCCCAACTTCCACCAGTACATGGACCTCACGCGCCAGGGGACGTTGTTCGGCAAACCGGCCAAGCATTTCGCCGGGGTGTTCTTTAACTACATGGAGCAGGAAGCGACCAGCTACCGGAACCTCGCCGATTGGAGCGGCACCCGCGGCGCGGCGCAATCCAACACGCGCGGCAACCACCGCAACGTCGGCGGCCGTTTCCGCGAGGAGGTCCAATTCACCGACCGCTGGAGCGGCGTGCTGGGGCTCGGCCTGGAGTCCTCCCGGGTGACCGCCCGGGTTCAGACCCGAACGGCCAGCGAGGCGTACTCCCGCGTTCGCGTGGAGCGGAATTTCTTCAACGTCGCTCCCGAAGCCGACCTCGTCTTCCAGGCGAAGCCGGATTTGAAGTTTCACGGGCGGGTGGGAACCGGTTATGGAATTCCCGGCATCGGCCAATTGACGACCACGCCCGCGGGAACCACCGGCAACAACGGGGACCTCCGCCCCATGCGGAACGTCGGGTTTGAATTGGGCGCGGTCGGCAACGCGGGGGGAACGCTGGCGTTCGACTGGGCGGGCTACTACGAGATATTCAAAGACGAGTTCGTCACCCAATCGCCCGGGTCGGGGCTTTCGAGCTTCACCTCCAACGCTCCCCGGGCGGACCACCGGGGCGCGGAAGCGACCTTGGAGTGGCGGCCCGTCGCGGGGGCGTCCTGGTCGGTCGGGTACACCTTCAACAACCACGTCTACAAGAAATACACCGAAAACATCAGCGGGGTCGCCTTCGATCGCCGCGGAAACAAGGTGCCGGGCGCCGAGGAGCACGTGCTCAACTCCCGCCTGGGTTACGAGGCCGGGGCCGGGTGGGGGACGTGGATCGAGGCCAATTACATCGCTCCGTACTACATCAACAACAGCAACACGCTCAAATCCTTGAGCGCGACGGTTTGGAACGTGAACGCGCACGTCAACCGGACGCTGACCAAGGGGCCTTTTAAGAAAATGATCCTGTTCGTGGACCTGCGGAACGCCTTCGACAAGAAATACATCGGGTCGACGGTCGTGGTGGCCGACGCCCTGGGGGACACCCCCGACACGGTGCGGGCCACCAAGCAGGGGTTTTTCGCGGGCCAGGACCGGTCCGTGTTCGGCGGAGTGAAGTTGACGTTCTGAATGGAGACCCCCGGCGCTTCCTTTCGGGAAGCGCCGGGGGCCCGTTGGAGGGGGGAAGTCTTATGAGTGTTCCGGATCAAAACGCGTCCTCCGGCCACGCGCGCCTGTGGCGGTGGCATTTTTGGGCGGGCGTCTGCCTCAGCCCGACCCTGGCCGTCTTGGCCGTCACGGGGCTGGTGTATTTGTTCAAACCGCGGGTGGAGCCGAAACTGTATGAAAAATGGCTTCGGGTCCCGGTCGGACCCGCCGAAGTCTCCGTGCAACGGCAATGGGACAACGCCCAAAGCGCGTTCCCGGGCTGGACCGCCCAAAGCCTGATCGCGAGCCCCGGAGCGGGCCGTTCCACCCAGGTGTTTTTGAAATCCAAAGAGGGCCCCCCGCTCACCGTGTACGTGAACCCGCACGACGGGACCATCGTGGGCAGCCAGAGGACGGACCGCACCCTCATGCAGTTGGCCCACGATCTGCACGGGTCCCTTCTTCTCGGGCGGGCCGGGGAAATCGCCATGGAAATGACGGCGGGCTGGGCGTTCCTTCTCCTGGCGACGGGGTTGTTCCTGTGGTGGCCCAAAAAAGGCGGCGGGGGGGGCGTGTGGTATCCGCGCTTGTCCCTTTCGGGCCGGGGCCGGTGGAGGGATCTTCACGCCGTTCCGGCGTTCTACCTCGCCGGATTGCTGTTCCTCTTCGTGGGCACGGGCGTCCCTTGGACCGGCGTCACGGGAAAATGGATTTCCCAAATCGCCCAGGCGACCGGAACGGGCTCGCCGCCCGGTTTCGGCGGGTCGCCGTTCACCTGCGACCCGGCGCCGGGTCAAAAACCGCTTCCTTTGGACCGATTGGTGGCGGTCGCCCGGGAGCGGCTTCCGGGCGCCACGCCCACGATCCTTTGGCCCAAGGACCCCCGAAAGGCGGCGGTCATCCGATGGAAAGCGCCCCGACCCATGGACCGGGCGTACATCCATGTGGATCCCACCACGGGCGCCGTCCTGGCCGATTACCGGTGGAAAGATTTCGGTTGGATCGGCAAATTTACGTTGATGTCGGTGGCCTTGCACGAGGGGACGTGGCTGGGGACGTGGAACCTGGTCTTGAATTCCATCGTCGGTCTCGGCGTGTTGGCGCTGGTGGCCACGGGGGCGATCCTGTGGTGGAAGCGTCGCCCGGCCGGTTCCTGGGCGGGAGCGCCGGCCGCCACCGGGCGGGAACCCTTGCCCGCGGCTTTTTGGGCGTTGTCGGCCTTGTTTTTTTGCCTTGTTCCCATGGCGGGGGCCTCGGCCCTGGCGTTGTTCGGTCTGGATCGAATTCTAAAACAATGGAGGCGTCGCGATGTTGTTCCTCTTTAAACGCCTGGCGCTATTGGGCGACGTGTGGGTGTTGTGGGTCCTTTTGGCGGCGAGCGTCCTTTCGCTGGGAGTGGCCGTGGAACGTTGGCTTCTTTTCCGCCGGTCGCGGGTGGACTTTCCCGCGTTTTTGGGACGGTTCCGCGGGTTGTTGGAAAAGGGCGATTTCACCGGCGGACGTCAATGGGCCCGGTCGATCCCGGCCCTGGAAGCCCGGGTGGCCTTGGCGGGATTGGACCATTTCCCGCTGGGCTCCGATTCCGTGACGGAGGCGATGGCGGCGCAAATGGTCCTGGAAAGATCCCTGCTGGAACGGCGCCTGGTGTTCCTGGGAACCCTGGGCAACAACGCGCCCTTCATCGGTCTCTTCGGCACCGTTCTCGGCATTATCAAGGCCTTCAACGACCTGGGGGCCGCCGGGCAGGGGGGAGTGGCCGTCGTGATGGCGGGGATTTCCTCCGCGTTGATCGCCACGGCGTTCGGCATCCTGGTGGCGCTGCCCGCGGTCATGGCCAACAACTATTTCCAAACGGCGATCCGTCGGCGGCTGGCCAACGCCCAGGGGGTGGCGCACACCGTTCAGCTATTCGCCAAAAGCCGGCGAGCCGCCGAGGCGCCGACCCCGGACTTTACGACGGTGCCGTAAGGAGGGCCGCGTGCAAAACGAGAACGACGCCGACGGGGTTGTCACGGGGATCAACGTGACGCCGTTGGTGGACATTATGATGGTGTTGTTGATCGTTTTCATGGTCACGGCGCATTTTGCCTCCGAGGGGGCCTTGAAGATCCATTTGCCGGCCGCCGCCGCGGCGGACGCCGCCTCGGCGCCGAGCCTGCGCGTGACCTTGAACGCGAAGGGGGAGGCGTTCCTGCTCGAACACCGGGTGGACGCGAACGGCCTTCGGGAGAATTTGGAGCGGGAAGCGCGGGCCAACCCCGCGGTTCGGGTCACCCTGGCGGCCGATCAGAGCCTGTCCTACCGGGAAATCGTGGCCCTCTTGGATCTGATCAAGAAAGCCGGCGTTTCCCGGGTGGCCTTGGCCGCCCAGCCGTGAGACGATTGGCGGCGGGGGTGGGGGTGTCGACCGCCGTCCACGCGGCGGTCGGCGGGTTGCTCCTGTGGTTCCTGGCCGGGGACCCCCCGCTGCCGATCGTCGCGGAGTTGGATTTGTCGATGGGGAGCCTTCTGTCCCCGGCGCCTTCGAGCGGCGGCGGGACGCCCGCTCGCCTCGATTCCTGGCGGGAGGGGGCGAAGACCCCAAAAGAAACAGCGCCTCCGCCCTCCCCGCCCGCGGCGGAGCCCGAACCCGACGGTTCCGCCGGGGGGGAGGCGACGGCGACCGCGGGGGCCGGCGGAAACGGTCCCGGGGGGTATTTCTCGGTCGCCAACGTGGCGCGAAAGCCGGTGTGGGTGGCGAACCGGATTTTCGCCAGCGATTACCCCTACGTCGCCCGTCAGAAAGGACGCGACGGCCGCGTGGTGGTGGCGGTGTGGATCGGCGTCGACGGCGGGGTGGTGGACGTTCGGCTTTTGGAAGGGGCGTACGAGGCCTTGAACGAGGTCGCCCTCCGAAAGGTCAAAGGGGCGCGGTTCACCCCGGCGCGGGACGCGTCGGGACGCGCGGTGCCCTGTCGGGTGACGCTGCCTATTTCGTTTGAACTTCGCTGATATTCCCGAAGGGAAGGGAGGTCACGTCCGCCCGCGCCGACGCGCGGGCGGTTTTCTTTTTTTAGAGGGGGGCGTTAAGGGCGGTCGGACTTGAAATCTTTGCCGGGGGGGGAGGCTTTTCCGGCGTGGTCGATGAAAACGCAATCTTCGACGGCGTCGGCGGTGACGATAAAGAGGCGTTTGGAGACCCCGTCGGTGTAGCGGTCTTCGGCGGGGCGGGGAACTTGAACGGTGCCGACGGCGTTTTGAATGGTCGCGCCCAAGCGGTCGGCGGCGTTTGCGAATTGATTGACGATGGCGGCCCGGTGGGGGAATTCGTAGGTCACCAACCGGCGGCCGTCGGGCAGGGCCGTCTCCCGGGACGGTTCGCCGAAAGCGTCAAGCACCCGGGCGTAGGGCTGGCCGACCCAGCGGGACATTTCGACGTTGACGCCGGGGCGCGCGCAGCCGGCCAGGATCGACAGCGCCGCCGATGCCGCGAGGGCGCGGAGAAGGGTTTTTCGACGCCAGGTCGCTTGGGGGGGGAGGGCTTCGGGGTTCACGGGAACGCCGACGGGTCGTTAGAAATGAATTTGGGTTTCGAGGGTGTAACGGCTCACGCGGGAAGCGTCGGGGCCGTAGAGGTCGCCGGGGAAAAAGTAGGCGGCGCCGGTGGAAAAAGTCACGTATCCGGAATGTCGGTAGACCAAGGTCAGATCCACTTCGGAACCCAGGGAATTGAGGCCGGCCACCTTGACCCGGGAATCGAAGAGGTAGTAGTCCAGCGACGCGGTCCATTTAATTTTCTGGACGGTGGACAAACCCAAACCGAGGGTTTTGACGCCGGAAGCCCCCGCCGGCAGTCCCGAGCCCCCGTTGGAAAAGGGCGCCGAGGCGTTGAACACGTTGGACAGGGAGGCGCCGAAGACGGACCCGAAGCCCGTTCGCTCGAACCCGTCCCAGCGACGGGCAAAGGTCGGTTGAAAGCTTTCGTCCTTGGTGGGCGTGCCCGCGTCGTCGCCGGAGCCCGAGGCGTAAAGGGCCTTCACGCCGAAACGTCCCCAGCGGGAGGCGTCGGTTTGGGCCCCCAGTTCGATGCGCTGTCCCGAGCCCCCGATGGACGTGTTGGCGCCGCCGATTTGGGCTTCGCCGCTTTCAAAGGCCAATTCCAGTTTGTAATAAGCGTCTTTCAAATCGCCGAAGAGCCGAAGGTCGATGAAATCCCGCCGGACGTCGGTCGCGGCCGCCGTGCCGGTGGCCAATTGGTAAACGGAGTCGGCGCCGGTTTTTTCCCGCGCCCAGGACAATTCCCAACGATTGATGTCCCGGGAAAAACCCAGGGAGCCGAGATAAAGATCGGAATCGTTCCCCGCGCCCAGGGATTCGGAAATCTTCGCGGTGAAAAGGGTGAGGTCGAGGTTCTTGGGCAGTTTTACGTCCGCCCGGAGGCCGTTGAACCCTAATTCATCGTCGGAAACAAGGACCCCGTCGCCCAGGAGGAACGGTTGCCGCCCCAGGGTGAGGGTCAGGCGGTTCCACGCCAGACCGGTGAGGCGGGCCGAGGCCCGCTCCACCCAGGGGGTGCCGTCCGCGGCGGGGTAGCGGGTGAGCGGCGCGCCCGTGCCCTCCAGGCCCCAGAGGTTGAGGGACCGAATTCGAAAATCCACGTTCAAGCCCGGCGACAGCTCGGTGGCGAGGGAAAGCCGGGCGGACTGGGAATAATAGTTGAGGGTTCCGGGCGTGGACCCGTTGGCGTCCGGGTTTAAGGTGGCGATGCCGCGAAGGCCGTAGTCGATGCCGAGATTCAGGGACCCCGGTTCGGCCCGAAGAGACGGCGCGAGCGCCCAAAGCGCGGGGAGCGACAGAAAAAGAAGGGATTTGGGCCGAATCATCGGAGTCGATTCTATCATAAAAAGAAAAACCCCCGCCCCGGGATTCCCGGGACGGGGGTTTTCTTTAAAGATGATTCAGAGTCTAATTAGTTGCTGCCCCATTTGACCAGCAGTTTCGCGAAGGCTTTCGAAACCGAGTCGTCCTGGGCCGAGCCGCCGCCGGTCACCAGATCGTCCGGGGAGAGCATCGCGTAACCCAATTTCGCCATCACGGTGTCGCTGTGTTTGTATTTGACGGCGAGGTCGATTTCGTTGCCGATCTTTTTGCTGGTGCCGCCACCGACGGGGAGGGCTTTGGAGGTCTTCGCCATGATGTAATCGGCGTGGAGGCTGACTTTGTTGTCCATCACCGGGAGGACGTAGTGCCCGCCCAACTTAATGATGTTGAAGCCGGCGCCTTCAAGACCGGAGTCCAACCCAGCGCCAACGCCGGGGTGCGAGGCGGCGAAGGTGTTGTCGTTGGTCAGAATTTCGCCGTAACGGTAGTCGCTGCTGATGGCGCGGAAGGCCTTGTCGCTGTTGTCCGCGTTGTTGTCACCGGAGGCGTTGACCAAGTCGGCGTGAACGCCGAAGGCGTTGTCTTTGCCGCCGTTCCAGTCGGCCGACAGGATCATGAGGGAGCCTTTGTGCTTTTTCTTGGAGGCGCCCGCGTTCAGCTGGCCGCCGTTGATCGCGTATTCCAAGTTGGCGTGGAAGGTGTCCTTGGGGCAAGCCACACCGGCGCGGAGGTCGATCACGGTGAGGTTGTCGTTGTCGCTGGTCGCAAAGGTGTTGGCCTGGGTGCGGCTGTAGTAGCCGATTTCCAGGGGCACTTTGAGGTTCGGGAGCTTCAAGAGCTCGTCGGAGGAGGCGGTGATCCAGGTGGCGTTGGTGTCGCCGGGAGCCGCTTCGCCCGCGTCCGTGGAGCCCACGGCGTCGTTGTCGAAGACTTTGCCGGTGACGCCGAGCAAGGTGACGGGACCGACTTTCTTCGAAACCGCCAAGGCGTCCAAGGCGTTGACGCTCAGGCTGTCATCGTTCACGGGACCGAAGTAAACGATGGAGTCGTTGGCGCGGCCGACGTATTGGCGGCCGAGACGAACGCTGTCCAGGGAGAAGAAGTTCGCCAGATCCAAATAGGAGTTCTGGATGACGAAGGCGGACTGTTCGGTGTTGAGATTCGTCGGAACGGCGGCGGAGCCGTATTGGGCGGCACCGGTGGTCGACGGGTTGCGCACGACTTCCACGCGGGCTTTGACGTCGTCGGTCACTTCGGCCGAGAGACCCACGCGAACGCGGGTGACGGTGTTGCCGCGATGGTCGTTGGCGGGATCCGAGGAGTCCGCTTCGTTGCTGGCCGACACGCCCAACACTTCGATGGAGCCGTCGGTGGAGATGTTCTTAAGACCCAGCGCGTCGGCAGCGAACGCCGGGGATCCGGCGAGCGCCAACGCAGCGAGTGCCACTGTCCAGTTTCTCATTTGTGTGTTGCCTCCTTCGTTGGAGAGAATCCGGCCGCGCGTCAGCGCGCGTCCGAACAACTCATGTTCACCGAATCACGGTGGGGTCCCCACCGTAAGGGGACAGGGAGCCGGCCTTGGACGGCGGAGCTTCCTGACCCCCTATGCAAAAACCGACCGTCGACCGCCTTCGGTGAGAGCGGCCAAAGACTCGGCTTTCAAGCAGGGGACCCAACCACACGGGCTTATTTCTATTAAATTGTATTGGCGCTGTCAAATATTGCAAGGGTTTTCTTTTAAATTAATCCTTGAAAGCCGGGCGGCATCGGGGCTATACATATATAAGTCACAGTGAAAACCCCGGCCGGAGCGGCAAAGCGGAAAACGGATTTACGTTCCGCGGCCGGATTTGGTATAACTGTCGCAACTCATTTACACCAGGATGATTTTCATTGACCGATAAACCGCATTCCCATACCCCCGAAGCCGGAGCGGCGAAGCCGACGCCGGCCCCCGCCGCCAAGCCGGCCGCCCACGCCGGGGCCGCCAAAAAGAAGGGCGCCGATTTCGTTAAAAAACACAAGTTCGTCGCCATGGCCGGGGCCTTCCTCGTCATCGGCTTCCTCATGTGGGGGGTCCTGAAGCTCATGGGCGGCAAACCCGCCGCCGGTCCCGCCCAAAACACCGGCAGCGGCACCATCGCCG
This sequence comes from Elusimicrobiota bacterium, assembly GCA_016722575.1. Lineage (NCBI taxonomy): Bacteria > Pseudomonadati > Elusimicrobiota > Elusimicrobiota bacterium. The sequence goes on from JADKIY010000006.1 coordinate 424,905, forward strand.
TCAACGTGTTGGAAATGAAACCCGACCATTTTCAGGACATGATGATCGCCGTGGGCTCCATCAAGGGCGGGTCGGAAATCCCCCTTCGCTTCGAAGTCGAGGGCGGCATCGACCTCTTTGAGTTCCGCCAGGGCGACAAAGTCCGCAAGGGCGACATCATCGCCCGGCTCAGCCAGCGGGACGCCTATTTGAAGCTCAAGAAGGCCCGGTTGGAATTGGAGCAGATGGAAAAGCTCTACGCCATCGGCGGCGTCTCCTTGAACAAATTGGAAGAGGCCCGGGTCTCCTCGGACCTGGCGGCCTTGGAACTGGAAAAGACCGTTCTTCGGTCCCCCCGGGACGGCATTTTGGGGGACAAGGACGCCGAAGTGGGGGAATTCGTCACCCCCGCCAAGAAAGTGGCGACCCTGGTCAACATCGAAACCGTGCTGGTGTCCATCGGCGTCATCGAAAAGGAAATCGACCGGATTTTCCCGGGCCAAAAAGTCGTTTTGACCGTCGACACCTACCCCAACGTGGAATTCACCGGCCGGGTGGAAAACATCAACCCCATGGTCACCCAGGGCAGCCGGACGCTGGGCGTCGAGGCCCGGCTGGAAAACGAAGGCGGGTTGCTCCTGCCCGGCATGTTCGCCCGGGCCCGCATCACGATTTTTGAGCAGGACAACGCCCTGTTCGTCCCCAACGATTCGCTTGAAAAAACCCCCACGGGCCAACGGGTCTACGTGGTCACCAAGGACAACAAAGCCGACGCCCGCGACGTGGAGGTCGGTTACGTGTCCAGCCAGTTCTCCCTCATCAACAAAGGGTTGGAGGCGGGGGAATTGGTGGTCACCCAGAAACCCCAGGACCTGAAGGCGGGTTCTCCCGTCAAGATCATCGAAACGCAGAAGTAATCCCCGGCCCGGGGGCCCACAAAGCCCTTGATTTTGGCCCGTTCGTCGCATACATATTAGTGATGGGTACCCTTCTATGAAACTCCGCGCCCGGCTTAGCCTTTTCACCGTTCTCATCATCGCGTCCCTGGTGGGCGGCATCAGTTTGTCCACCCTGTTTTTCCTTCGGAACCTGTTCGTGGTGGACAGCGCCTCCAGCCAAAGGACCCTGTTGGGCAGTTTTCAGCGGGTGTGCGAGGAATCCATCGAGTCCTCCGACCCCGTCATCGCCTCGAATTTCAGCAAAAGCTTGGAAAAGTCGGTCCCCGGCCTGGCCTACGCCGCCTTCACCAACGTGCCCCTGCAGCGGACCCTGGGCGAGAACGCCCGCTTCCTTCAAATTTATTCGGACCTCGCCATGGCCGCGCGCCTGGGGCCGGACCGACGCAACGTCAACACCCCGGGCGGCGACGTGATCCTGGAGATGTCGGCCGAGATCGTGGTCCGCGGCGAATCCTACGGGGTCGCCCGGTTGGGCTTTTATGAAAAATACGTCGACGCCTCCGTTGCCGAAAAGGTCAACCGGGTGCAGCAGATCGTGTTCGTCGTGGCCGCCGGCGCCCTGTTGTTGGCGATCCTCGCCGCGTTCTGGTTGTCGGGCCAGTTGGTCTACCCCATCCGCCAGCTGGCCGACGGCGCCAAGGCCATCGGCGACGGCAATTTGGACACGCACATCAACGTGAACCGGAAAGACGAGCTCGGCTTTTTGGCGGACGAGTTCAACATCATGGCCGTGAAGCTCAAGGAGCTCGACCAGTTGAAGGACGACTTCGTGTCCTCGGTGTCCCACGAACTGCGCTCGCCCCTGGCCGCCATTTCGGGCTACGTGGAGCTCATGACCCGAAAGCCCCTGGAGCAGATCCCCGTGGAGAAGCGCACCAAGGCCTTCGGGATCATTCAAGAGAGCACGACGCGCCTCACGGGCTTCATCAACGACATTTTGGATTTGGCCAAGATCAAAGCCGGGCGGGTCGACATTCGAAAGACCAACGTGCACCTGGGCAAATCCATCGAGGAAATCGTGGGGCTCTTCGCGCCGCTCTTCGAGAAAAAGAAGATCACCGGAACGGTCTCGGTGCCGTCGGAGCTTCCCATTTTGGCCCTGGACGAGGAAAAGATGAAGCAGGTGATCACCAACCTGATCTCGAACGCCTACAAGTTCACCCCCGAGGGCGGGCGCATCACCGTGTCGGCCGAGGATTCCGGCGACACGATCGTCGTGGCCGTGACCGACACCGGCATCGGCATTCCCAAGGACTACGTCAGCCAGCTGTTCGAGCGTTTCAAGCAGGTGCCGGGCACGCGCGAGAAAATGGGCGGCCCCAAGGGCACCGGCCTGGGCCTGGCCATCGCCAAGGGCATCGTGGAAGCCCACGGCGGAAAAATTTGGGTGGAAAGCGAAGTGGGGCAGGGGAGTTCCTTCAAGTTCACCCTGCCCAAGGCGGCGACGGAGTCGTCGGTTCAAGCGAACATTTTTTCCCGGGGGGGTTGATCATTGGCCGAGCTTGAGAACGGGCCCGCTCGAAAACCGCGCATCCTCGTCATCGACGACGAGGCCAACCTGCCCATTTTCCTCAAGGATTTTCTGGAAGAGAGCGGCTTCGAAGTCTCCATGTGCTACACGGGCAAAACCGCCATGCGGACCGCCCTGGAGAACCCGCCCGACGCCATCATTTTGGACGTGGATTTGCCCGACATCGACGGCTATTCCCTGTGCCGGAGCATGCGGCGCACCAGCACGCTGCGCACCGTGCCCATCGTCATGTTGACCGCCCTGGCGGACCAGCGGAACGAAATCGCCGGCCTCAAAGCCGGGGCCGACGACTACCTCACCAAGCCCATCGACACCGAGCGCCTCCTGGCCCGGCTCAACAACGCCATCAGCCGGAACATCCGCGAGCTGGACGCCAACCCCCTGACCCACCTGCCGGGGAACACCAGCATCATTCAGGAAATCGAGCGGCAGCTCCACCAGCAGAATCCCTTCGCCGTCATCTACGCCGACTTGAACAATTTTAAAGCCTTCAACGACCGCTACGGTTTTTTGCGGGGGGATCAGGCCATCAAATTGGCCGCCCAGTGCCTCGTGTTGAGCGCGGAAAAGGGCGCGTCCCTTTCTTCCGGCATGGTCGGTTCCTGGTTCATCGGCCACGTGGGCGGCGATGATTTCATCATCGTCCTTCCGGCCGACCAGGCGGAGGACACCTGCAAGGAAATCATTTCAAAATTCGACAGCCAGGTGCCGAACCTCTACGACGAGGAAGACCGCCAGCGGGGGTTCATTTTGGGGAAAAACCGGCAGGGCCAACCCCTCCAATACCCGTTTATCGGAATGGCGCTGGTGATCGTTTCCAACGGGGACAAGCGCTTCACCCACCCCGGCGAAATCAGCTCCATGGCCAGCGAATTGAAGAGCTTCGCCAAGTCTTTCGGCAAAAGCGCCTACGTGCTGGACCGGCGTCGCAACACCGCGGACGTTTTGGAAGGCCCCGTGGGCATCGTGCCCCCGCCCGCGGCGGCCGCCGGCTGAATTTTCAACCCGTGACACCGTAAAAAGGACAGGTTTCCATGTCGAGCAAACGCATTTTGGTCGTGGACGATGACATCCAGCTCTGCCAATTGACGTCGGACATTTTGGAAGAGCACGGCTACCAGACCCTCATCGCCAACAACACCGATCAAGCCTTTAAGAAACTCTACGACGGATCGCCCGATTTGATCGTGCTGGACGTCTGGCTGCCCACCATCGGCGGCCTGGAGTTCTGCCGCCAGATCCGCCAGGACGAGCAGGGCAAGCACGTGCCGGTGCTCATGCTCACCGTCCAGGACAAGGAAATGGACAAGGTCATGGGCCTGGAAATGGGCGCCGACGATTACATGACGAAGCCCTTCAGCCAGCGGGAGCTGTTGGCCCGCATCAAGGCGCTCCTGCGCCGCTTCGACCGGGCCGAACCCCAGGCCAAGGTGCTGGAGTCCGGCGACCTCGTGTTGGATTTGGACAAGCATCTGGTGCGCGTCAAAAGCCGGACGTTGGCCCTCACGCCCAAGGAATTCGACCTTCTCACCACGATCATCCGGTCCCGCAAAAAGGCCCTCAGCCGCCAGCATTTGTTGAGCACGGTCTGGGGCTACGACGCCCCCGGCAACACCGGGACCATCGACGTCCACATCCGCCACCTGCGCAAAAAACTCGGCAACCACGGCGACAAAATCAAAACCGTGCTTGGGTTTGGCTACCGCTTCGACGGTTGACCGGCCCGCCGCCATGGAACTTCGCCCCGCGATTCCGCCCCGCATCCTGGTGGTGGACGACGAGGCGGGCTTCCGGGAACTGTGCGGCGACCTGTTGGCCGACAGCGGCTACGCCGTGGACGCCGTGGACAACGGCGCCGCGGCCATGGAGCTCCTGGCGGCGCACCCCTTCCACCTCGTTTTGACCGACATCAACATGCCCGTCATGGACGGGCTCACCTTCCTTAAAACCGCCAAGGTCAAATTCCCCCAGGTGGAAATCATCCTCATGACGGCCTTCGGCGGCCTGCAGTCGGCCTTGGAAGCCCTGCGCCACGGGGCCTACGACTACATCACCAAGCCCTTCACCCGGGACGCGCTCCTGGCCACGGTGGGCCGCTGCCTGGAAAAGCAGCGGCTGGCCATGGAACTCCGCCGCGTCCAGGACCAGCTGATCGAAAAAGAAAAACTGGCCGCCCTGGGCTCGGTGTCGGGCTGGCTGGCCCACCGGATGCGCAATCCTTTGAACGTGATTTTAATGTGCGCCCAGTATCTCAAGGCCCGTTTTTCCGACCAGGACGAACGCCGGGAAGTGGTGATGGCCATCGAGGACAAGGGCAAGGCCCTGGAGCGCATGACCCACGACTTCATCCGTTTTTCCCGAACCTACGAGCCCCGGTTCCGGCCCGAGAACCTCGGCGCCTTGGTGGAGGAGGTCCTGGCGGCGGCGGACTCCGGCGTCCGAATGAGCGGCGTGACGGTGACGCGGGCCCTGGACGCGGAGCTTCCGCCCGTGCCCCTGGACAAGGAACTGGTGTCGGAAGTGCTGGGCTACCTGATCGACAACGCCGTGGAGGCCATGGGCGGCCCGGGGACGCTCACGGTGCGGGCCCGGGTGGAAGGGGAGGACGCGGCGATCCAGGTGGGAAACACGGGGGCGCCGATCCCGACGGACATCCGACCGCGGCTCTTCGAACCTTTTTTCACGACCAAGGAGCGGGGCACGGGGCTCGGCCTGGCCATTTCACGACGGGTGGTGGAAAGCCACGGCGGAACCTTGGTCCTGCTGGACCTTCCGGAAACCACGTTCGAGATTCGCCTGCCCCTGCGGCGGGAGGGGCGGCCGTGAAAAAGCCCTCGGGCCCCCGGGTCTTGGTGGTGGACGACGAGCCCTCGGTGGGAATGATCTTTCATCGAATTTTGGGCGACGCGGGCTACGAGGTGATCTCCGCCGCCAACGGGGCGGAGGGCCTGCGGGCTCTCAAAAAGCAGGAGCCGGAACTGGTGTTCCTGGATTTGCAAATGCCCGGCATGGACGGCATCGAAACCCTCCGGCGACTGCGGGAAACCCACCCCGACTTGACCGTCATCATCATGACGGCCTACCAGACGGTGCACTCCGCCGTGGAAACCATGAAGCTGGGCGCCCTGGACTATTTGATCAAGCCCCTGGACGCGGAGCGGCTGAAATCCGTCGTGCACCAGGCCCTGGAGTTGGGCGAGGTGACCCGCCGGACGCCGGCGGTCAAAGCGGCGGGCCGTCCCGAAACCCTCCCCACGGAGGAAATCGTGGCCCGGGGCCCGGAGATGACGCGGGTGATGTCCCTGGTGGAAAAAGTCTCCCCGACGGACATTCCGGTCTTGGTGCTGGGGGAAAGCGGCACGGGAAAAGAAGTGGCGGCCCGGCAAATCCACCGCCTGTCGAGCCGGGCGTCAAAACCCTTTGTGGTGGTGGACTGCGCCGCGCTTCCGGAATCCCTGATCGAAAGCGAACTCTTCGGGCACGAAAAAGGCGCCTTCACCGGGGCCGACGCGCCCCGGGCCGGCAAGTTCGAGCAGGCCGACGGCGGAACGGTGTTCCTGGACGAAATCGGCAATCTGCCCCTGGCGGTCCAGGTGAAGCTCTTGCGCTTTTTGCAAAACCCCTCGGTGGAGCGGTTGGGAAGCCGCCGGGGCCCCGTGGCCCTGAACGTGCGGGTGGTGGCCGCCACCAACGTGGACCTCGAAGCGGCGGTCAAAAACGGCACCTTTCGGGAGGACCTCTACCATCGTTTGAAAGTTTTTGTGGTGGACATGCCGCCCCTGCGTTCCCGGGGCGCGGCGGACCTGGAGGGCCTGCTGTCCACCCTCCTGGAAAATTTCCGACGGCAGTTGGGGAAGGCCAAGCTCTCGGTGGCTCCGGAATCCCTTCAACTGCTCCGGTCCTACCCCTGGCCGGGGAACATCCGGGAGCTTCAAAACGCCCTGCGGAGCGCGTCGCTCCTGGCCGACGACGTGATCCGGCCGGACCATTTGCCCGTGAGCGTGCAAAACGCCCGGCCCCGTTCCTTCTCCTCCGGGGAGAGCGGCGTGTTGAACGACGTCATCCGACGGGTGGAGCGGGACCACATCGCCAAAACCCTGGAGCATTGCCGCGGCGACCGGGCCGCCGCCGCCCGGGCTCTGGGCCTGGACGACGCCACGCTGGAAGCGAAGCTGAAAGATTTCGGGTTGACGTAAGCCGGGGTTTCCCCCGGGGTCGACCTTCCCCATGAAAAAAATTCTTGTCGGTTCCATCGCCGGACTTCTCTTCTCTTTCCCCACCGCGTTCGCCGGCAACAACCCCCGGGCCGGGGGGTCGGCCGGTTTTTTCCGGGCGGCGCCCGGCGCCCGTCCGCTCGCCATGGGGAACGCCCAAACGGCCGTGGCCCGAGGGGCCGACGCGATCTACGATAACCCCGCGGCCCTGGCGGGGACGAGCGCGCGCGAAGTGTCCACCTTGTTCTCCTCCCAGGAGTTCGACCAGACGTACGGTTCCCTGTCGGCCGTCGCCCCCGCCGGGCGGGGCGTGTGGGGACTGGGGGCGCAGTTCTATTCCGTGGGGGACATCCTGTTGCGCCAGCAGGAATTCGATATTTCGAGCCGCGCCTCCAGCCGGGCGACGGCGGTGTCCCTGGCCTACGGACAAAACTGGGGGCGGTACTCCGTCGGGGCGGCGATCAAATACCTGTCGCAATCCTTTTCGGGCCTTTCCGACCGGGCGAGCGGCACCGCCCTGGACCTGGGCGCCGCGCGGAAATTCGACCGCCTCGCCCTGGGCGTCTCTTTGCAAAACGTCCTGGGGCAGTTCCGCTGGTCCACGGGGAAAAAAGACGATCTTCTAACGACCCTCCGGGCGGGGGCGGGGTATCAAATTTATCCGTGGTTGTTGTCGGCCCTGGACCTGGAGGGCGGGGACGGCCAATCCCTGCGGGTTCACGGGGGCCTCGAAGGCCGCTACAAGGACATCGCGGTCCGGGCGGGCTTCAACCACGACCACCCGACCCTGGGGTTCGGCTTGTCGGTGCCGGCCCTGGCCAAAATCCGCCTGCGGTTGGACTACGGTCTGGAGTTTAAAGCCGAGGGGCTGAACGACGCCCACTTGATCGGCCTGAGCGCTCAATTTTAACCATGGCCAAACGACTTTTGTTTATCGCCGCCCTTTTCGCCGCCGCCTCCCTCCGGGCGGCGGAAAGCCTTCCCTCCCGGGGCAACGCGGAGGTGTCGGACAGCCCCCTGTCCGTCGATTTCGAAACCTTTCTGCACGACCCCTTGAACGCCTCCTTGACCGACGAGGTGGCGGGAGCCGTGGCCCAAAGCGGAACCAAGTGGGCCCGGGTCATGGCCAACTGGGACTTCGTGGAGCGGAGCACCGGCGTCTACACTTACCAGGGCCTGGACAACCTGATGAACCGGTTGAAGTCCCACGGCTTTAAGATTTTTATGACGTTGAACGGCGGAAGCCACGGCGGCGCGGGAGGGGGGAGCCCCTTTTACGCCGGGGGAAATTCGCCCACCAGCGGCAACGGCGCCCTTCCGCCCTGGCTGAATTTCGTGGACGCCACGGTGCGACGCTACCGGGGCGACGTGTCCTGTTGGGAAATTTGGAACGAGCCCAACCTGGACTGGCAGCCCGCGCCCAACCCGGCGAATTACGCGGCCCTGGCCCAGGTGACCATCCAAAAAGTGAAGTCCCTTCAGCCCGGGGCCACCATCATTTTGGGCGGCACGGCCCTGGTGGACAAAGCGTTTTTGACCGCGGTCTTGCCCGTGGTGGGGGGCGACATCGACGCCGTGGGCCTTCACCCCTACCGCCAATATCCGGAGCAGTCCCAGGACGATTTCGTCGCCCTCTATCCCTTCCTTAAACCCAACGCCGCTTTTACCAACGTGGGCGCGGCGTCCTACACCGAAGAAATCGCCGTGATGCGCGCTCTCCTGGCGGGTCTCGGATTGTCGAAAGTAAAAATCTGGAGCACCGAGGCGGGCTACGCTTCCCAAAACGAAGCCTCGGGACTTTTTCCGGGAACGGAAACGAAGCAGGCCAAAAACCTCTGCCGGTATTTCCTGTTGAACCGCGCCCTGGGCATCGAGCGCTCCTCCTGGTTTCGGGCCCTGGACCAAAACCTGTTGACCAACGCCTACACGCCGACGGGCCAACCCTGGGTGGAGAGCTACACCGCGCCCTCCTATATGGCCCTCGGGCAGTTCGCCACTTTCGCCCCCCTGGTCCTGGACCCGACGACCTCCCTGGTCGTCCCCACCACGTCCACGAGCGCCACGTTAAACATCGCCTTCGCGGGCTCCACCCTGACCGCCACCAACGCCGACAACTACGCCCAGTATTCCGTTGCCGTTCCCACCCCCGGGGATTATTTTTTCTGGTTTCGCCTCAAGGGCCCCGACGCCTCCACCTACGGCTACCTGAACGCCGCCGTGAACGGCAGTTCGGGAACTTCGTCGGGCGACCTGTCCTACGTCTATGGCGCTTTCAGCGGCCTGGCCGCCGGTCTTCAGGGCCAAAGCGATCTGTCCAAGTATTACTACTCTCCTCTAATTAACGTCGGCCTGGTCCCCAACCAGGAACTTCCCTACCACCCGGCCTTCTTCACCCTGTCGGGCACGGCCACCTTAAAGGTGCAAATCAATTCGGGGTCCCTGAGCGAAATCCGCCTGGTGCGGCGGGGGGACCTGGCCCGCAAAAAATCCTTCACCGCCCTGTCTTCCCTGGCCTCCGTGTTGGACGACCGGGTGGGGGCGGCGACGAGCTACCGGCCGACCTTTGCCAACGTCAATTTGTCAACGGCGGAGTGGCAGAGCTTTCAGTCCGCGGCGTATCTCACCCAGGGCCGGGTGCCCCTGGTGGCCTATTGGATCGCCACGCCCCCGGCGGACTCCTTCGCCCCGCGAAGCGTGCGGGTGTCCCTGCCGGTTTTAAAAGACCCCGTTTTGATCGATCCGGTGGAGGGCACCTTTCAAACCTTGGACAGCGGCGGCGAGTTCACCCTGCCCGCCACGGACTCCCCTTTGATTTTGACGGCCCGCTCGGCCCTGCAAAAATCCGCCGGACGGCTCCTCCCGCCGGAGGAGGTCTACAACTACCCCAACCCCGCCCGGACGGGGAACACCACCGTTCGGTTTTTCCTTTCCCAGTCGGCGGGCGTGACCCTGCGGATTTTCAACGCCGCCCACGAGGAGATCCACCACGCTTCGCTGGAAGGCGCCTCGGGGCGCAACGCCTACGACTGGTCCACGGCCGACGTGGCGAACGGCGTCTATTTCTGCAAAATCGCCGCCGGCGGGGAAGACGTCGTCATCAAAATCCTCGTCCTCCGCTAGCCCATCCCCTGACGGGCGCTGGGGACCGGCGGGGTGTGGCGCGCCGGCCGTCCTTCCACTATACTTTCAAGGTGCCATCCAAGCCCCATTTTCCCGGGAACAAAATCCTTTTTACGGTGTCGGAGGGTTATGATGAAATCATCCCGCTTTGTCCTATCCATACTCTTATTGGGGGTCGCTTCCATGTCGCCTAAAGATTCCGCCGCCGCCGGTTACGCCGATCTTCGCGCCCGGGCCGAAAAATTTTACGAGGAAAAATCCTTCCGTCAGTCCCACGAGCTCTACGAACAGGCCGCGGACCTTTCCCTGTCCCCATCGGAAAAAATCTGGGTGGCCTTCCGCCGGGCCGACACGGCCTGGCGGGAGGAGTCCTCCGGCGGGACGCCGGACAACCAGCGGGTTCAGCAATCCCGGGAAACCCTTCAAGCGCTTTTAAACGACAAGGCCTCCGCCGACTGGCCCGAGGCCACCCGCGCCTGGATCAACGAAAGCCTGGGGGATTCCTATTGGGAGCCGGTCAATTCCCGCAACTGGTACATGGGTTGGAATTTTTACCAGAAGGCCTGTGAGCTTTGGGCGGGTTCGACGGACCTGGAAACGGCTCGCCGGGAGTATCTGCGCCTGGCCTGGAAGGCGATGGAGCCCCCGTCGGTGCCGGAATACTACACCTACGGCTATTACGGCAACTGGCTGCCCGTGGCCGTGGCGCGGAACGTGGCGCGCCTGGCGGTCACGCCCGAGGACCGGGCCCGGGCCCAGTATTTGCTGGCCCTGTCCCTTCGGCAGCAGGGGGGGCGGTCCGCCCTGGTGATCGACGCCTTTGAAAAATCCCTGGCCGCCGCCAAGACGGCCTATTACGACGACGCGCTCTTCGCTCTGGCCCAAACCTACGAAAACGGCGGGCGCCGCGTGCGCCGGGACGGCCGCTGGGAGGAGGAGCCGGATTACGTCAAGGCCCTGGCTCTCTACCAACGGCTCACGAAGGAATTCAAGAAATCCGAAAGCCGCTATTGGGACCAGGCCCAGGAGAGCGCCAAAAACATCACGGAGCCCGAACTGTCCGTGAGCGTCGGGAACATGTTTTTGCCCAACGGCAAGCCGACCTACCAAATTTCCTGGCGCAACGTGACCGACGTCAAATTCCGGCTGGAAAAAATGGACCCCCTGGCCGATTTCGCCCCCAAATCCGACGACTCGCCGTCCAATTGGGTCGACGGGTTGCGGAAAGGCGGCAAAACCGTGCGCCAGTGGGAGAAGGCCTTCACCGCCCCGGAGCACGCCCCCGGCAACGAAACCGTGACCATGGAGGAGCCCCTGCCCGCGGGCGCCTACCTCTTGACCGCCACCAGCGGCAAGCTGACCCATCGGGAAATCATTTTGGTGACCGACGCCTTGGCGTTGACCCGGGCCTACCCCGGCAAGGTCGCGGTGTTCGCGGCGGACGCCCGTTCGGGCGCGCCCCTGGCCGAGGCCGTCGTGGCCTTTTGGGAGCGGCAATACAATTCGAGCAAATCGGAATACGAGTGGCACCGGAAAGACGGCCGGACCGGCGCGGACGGGTTGGCCACTTTCGACGTGACGGGGAGCGGCGGGCGGGAAACCTTTGTGGCGGTCAAAAAGGGCGAGCGCGTGGCCGTGGCGGTGACGAGCGCCCAACCGGCGGAATCGGACGCCGCGGGCTGGCGCGTTTACGTGCACACGGACCGTCCGGCCTACCGGCCCGAGGACACCGTCAAGTGGAAAGCCGTGGTTCGCCGCACCCGGGGCGGGGGGTACGAACTGCCGGGGCGCGACACGATCAAATACCGCCTCACCGATCCCCGGGGGACGGTGCTTAAAGAGGGCTCGGGGGCTTTGAACGCCTTCGGCGCGCTCTGGGGCGAGGTGGCGCTCTCGGCGGACACGCCGCTCGGCATGTATCAAATCCAATTTCTGACGGCCAACAACGACACGATCGGTTCGGCGTCCCTCTTCCGCCTGGAGGAGTACAAACTGCCGGAATTTAAAGTGGCGGTGGAACCCGCCGAAGACGGGGGAAAACCCCGGCTGTACCGCCCCGGCGACACGCTGGAAGCCACCGTCAACGTGGAATATTACTTCGGCGGCGCGGTGGCCAACGCCGATGTTGAAATCGTCGTCACGCAATCGCCCTATTACCGGTATTTTCCCCGGGACCGGCGCTACCCCTGGTTTTTCGAGGACGAAAACCCCTGGAACAACTACGGCGGCGGCTCCGAAATGTTGCGGCAAACCTTGAAAACCGACGCCGAGGGGCGCGCGGTGGTCCGGGTGGAGACCGAGGAAGGCGACGGCGGGGATTTGCAATACCGCATCGAAGCCCGGGTGCGGGACGCCTCCCGACGGGAAGTGGTGGGTTCCGGCGCGGTGCGCGTGTCGTCCCAGCGCTACGCGGCGAATTTGACCACGGACCACGTGATTTACCGGCCCCAGGACCGGGTGACCTTGAACCTGGTGACGCGCGACGTGAACGACCGCCCCGTTCGGGCGGAGGGGCGCCTGCGGGTCATCCGCGACCGTTGGGTGGAGGTCTGGGAAGGCGTTGACGGAAAGACCCGCCGCTGGGAAGCGGGAACCGCCTACCCCACGGATTTCGCCAAGGACCGGGCCCGGTGCCTACGGCGCGGCTACGAAAGCGAAGAGGTGTTGAAGCAAAGCCTGGACACCAACGAGGCGGGCGAAGGGGCCTTGACCTTTGCCGCTCCGGGGGTGGGCTATTACCGCGCGGTGTGGGAAGGGGCGGACGAACCCACCAACGTCATTGCCCAGGCGACCCTGTGGGTGGCCACGAAGGACCAAGCGGTGATCGGCCACCAGCCGGGCGGGTTGGATATTTTGTTGGACAAAGACACCGTGAAGGCCGGCGGGCCCTTGAGCGTGCTGGTGATGGCGCCGGCCACGGGGCGTTTCGTGCTCTTCGGCGTGGAGGCCGGGGGGTTGGAAAGCCTGAAGCTCCTCTCCATGGACGGGGCGGTCAAGATGGTGGAGGTGCCGGTGGGGGAAAAGCACATTCCCAACTTCTTCCTCTCGGCCACCATGGTGTCGGACTATGAAATTTCGGAAGTGAACAAGGAAGTCGTCGTTCCGCCGGAGGACAAGTTTCTGACCGTGGAAGTGAAGCCCGACAACGCGGACCACAAGCCCGGCGAGGCCGGGAAATGGACCGTGACGACCAAAGACCGGGCGGGGAAGCCCGTGCCGGCGGACGTGTCCTTCGCCGTGTCCGACGAAGCGGTGAGCGCCATTCAAGCCGATCTCGCGGGGGACCCGCGGCCGTTTTTCTACGGGCAAAAAAGGTATGCCCGCGTGCGGTCCGGGTCCACCCTGGGGTGGCGGAACTTCCGGTTGGCGACGGGGGAGACGAACGGGGAAACGGAAGGCTCCATGGACGATAAGGGAAGTGCGCTCTCCGGGTCCATGCGGGCGCGGCGGTCGGGCGGCATGGCCCTCGGCGGCATGAAAATGAAAAAGAGCATGGCCCGGGATGAAATGATGGAGGAAAAGTCGGAGATGCAGGCCGTCCCGGCGCCTTCCGTGGCCAAAAGCGGATTGGAGCAGGAGAAAGATGCCGACTCGCCCGGAGGGGAGCCCGCGGTGCAGGTGCGGCAGAATTTCTCGGCCACGGCTTTCTGGCAACCCGACCTTCAAACCGGGGCCGACGGCGAGGCCACGGTGTCCATGAAGTTCCCGGACACGCTGACCTCCTGGCAAGGGCACGCCCGGGCTTTTACCACGGCGACCCAGGTGGGCGAGGCCAAGGCCTCGGTGCGGACGCGGGCGCCGCTCATGGTGCGACTGCAAGCGCCGCGGTTTTTCGTGGTGGGGGACGAGGTGACTCTCTCGGCCCTGGTGAACAACGTGACGGACCGGGACATGAGCGTGCAGGTGTCCCTGGCCGCGGGCGACGGGCTCTCGGGCCCCTCGGGGGCGGAGCGCTTCACCGTGCCCACCGGGGGCGAGGCGCGGCTGGACCGACGGTTTAAGGTGGTCAAGCCGGGCCCCGTGAAAGTCACGGCCAAGGCCTGGGCCGACGGCGCCGCCGACGCCATGGAGAAAACCTACCCGGTCTACGACCACGGCATTCAAAAATTCCTTTCCAAGTCCGGCAAGGTGCGGGGCGACAACGCCACCATCCGCCTGGACCTGCCGCCGCGCCGGGAAGAGGGGACGGATTTCAAAGTTCGCCTGTCTCCCAGCTTGGCGGGGACGCTGTTGGACGCTCTGCCCTACTTGATCCAATACCCCTACGGTTGCACGGAGCAGACTTTGAGCCGCTTTTTGCCCGCCGTGGTGGTGAAGAAAGCCCTGACGGACCTGGGCCTCTCGCCCGCGGACATCGAAGGCAAAATGTTCGGCGGCCTGGAGCCCGGCGCCAAGGAACCCAAACCCGACGCCCAGGGCCGCACGCCCGGGCTGGGAGAACTGAACAAAGTGGTTCGCGCGGGGTTGGACCGGCTTTACGACTTCCAACATTCCGACGGGGGCTGGGGCTGGTGGAAGGAAGGCACCTCGGACCTCTATATGACGGCCTACGCCGTCTGGGGGCTCACCTTGACGGAACGGGCGGGGATTTCCATCCGCACCGGCGTCGTGGAGAAGGGCCAGACCTTTTTGGCCAACAACCTGGTCAAGGCGGAGAACTCGCCGGAGCTTCAGGCTTGGATGGTCCAGGCCCTGGCCGCGGCCATGGACCTGACGGGCAAAAAGAAAACCGCCCTTCCGCCCCTGGACACCGCCCTGGACAACCTCTGGCAAAAACGGGAGAAGCTCGGCTCTTTCGGCCGGGCGCTCACGGCCCTGGCCTACGCCCATCGCGGCAACGACGAGCGGGCCAAAATATTGGCCCAGAACCTGGAGAACGGCCTGCGGGTCGATGTCCGCCCCGACACCTCTGTCTTGGAAAAGGCCGGGAACGCCCCGGCGGAACTGATGCAAACCGCCCACTGGGGCCAGGCCGCCGGCTATTGGCGCTGGTGGGACGGGGCGGGGGAATCCACCGCCTTTGGCCTCTTGGCCCTCTTGGAGATCGACCCGACCAACGAGCGCATCGAGCCCGTGGTCAACTGGCTGGTCAAGGAGCGCCGGGCCGGGCGGTGGTCCAACACCCGGGACACGGCGTACTCCATCCTGGCCTTGACCAGCTACTTGCAAAAGTCCAAGGAGCTGGAGGGCGACGTGACGGTGCGCATTCTGGTCAACGGCCGGAAAGTCGGCGAGGCCCGCTTCGACGCCAAAAAGAGCCTGTCCCAGCCCACGGTGTGGAAGGTGGAGCGGTCCATGCTCAAGGAAGGGGCCAACGAGATTCGATTGGAAAAAAGCGGGAGCCGCCCGGTGTATTTCTCGGTCGACGCCACGTTCTTCTCTCTGGAAGAACCCATCGCCGCCGCCGGCAACGAGCTCTTCGTCCGCCGCCGCTACGACCGGTGGAAAGGGAAGCCCACATTGCTCAAGGGCATCCAATACGAGCCGGAGCTTTTGGCCGACAAAGGCCGGGTGAAAAGCGGCGAGCGCGTCTTGGCGACCCTCACCCTGGAAAGCAAGACCGACCAGGAATACCTGATGATCGAGGACTTGAAACCCGCGGGCCTGGAGGCCGTCCAGATTCAAAGCGGCCAGCCCCTCTACGCCCGGGAGATCAACCCCAAAACGAAAGTCCCCACGGGCCGCACCGCCTGGGTTTACCAGGAACTGCGGGACCGGAAGGTGGCCCTCTTCATCGACAAACTGCCCCAGGGCCTCTGGGAGCTGAGCTACGACCTGCGCGCCGAAGCCCCCGGCGAGTTCCACGCCCTGCCCACGATCGGCGAAGCCATGTACATCCCCGAGATCCGCGGCAACAGCGACGAAGTGCGCATGACCGTCGAGGATTAAAGCAACCGTCTTGCCAGCTTGGGCCGATTGGCCTATCATATGTCCGACGTAAATCGGAATTGCGAGTTCTTTGTTAGAATCTCCGCAGCCACATAAATTAGCAAGTCACCGACCTCCCCCCTTGCCCGTCATTCCGGCATGCCTCTGGCCGGAATCCAGGGGGGATTATTACCGTCGGAGAAAAATTCTGGATTCCGGACAAAATCATTCCGGAATGACGAACGAGATGGTTTTTTTCGACACGGTGTGAGGTTGGAGTATCAAAACGCGGGTCCTTGGCCTAAATCAGCCAAGGCTGCACACACGATTAAACTTAGTAGGAGTGTGCTGGCCCTGGCACGAATTAGCAAGGGCTCCGGACATTTTTACCACTAGTTTTAAAAACGCGGGTGCCCTGGCCCAAGGCAGCCAGGGCTACCGCACTTTTCACCACAAATTGTTGCGGGTGTAGTTCAATGGTAGAACGGCAGCCTTCCAAGCTGCACACGTGGGTTCGATTCCCATCACCCGCTCCACTTCAAGGAAGAAAGCCGGGCCCGATCTGGGCCCGGCTTTCTGTTTAAATGCGCGGGTAGCCCCGATAGGTTTCGATCGGGGCATCACCGTTTCGCTCCATCCTCTATTTTTAAAGAAGAAAGCCGGGCCCGATCTGGGCCCGGCTTTCTGTTTAAATGCGCGGGTAGCCCCGATAGGTTTCGATCGGGGCATCACGATCTCCACTGAATGTTTGAAATCGCCCTTGATGGTTTGGTCAAGGGCCCGTTTGCGACATGCCTTTAATGTTTTCACGGTGTGGCGGCGCCAACAGCGCATCTGGAGGGGCATCACGATCTCCGTTAAATCTATGAAATCGCCCTTGATGGTTTGGTCAAGGGCCCGGTGGCGACGTGCCTTCATTGAATATTGATTAGCCCCATCGGTTTTTCCACCGACGAAGCGGCGGAAAAGGAAATTAGTAGACTGTCCTTGTTGCTCCATGATTCCTCGCGAGGTGTTCGATGCCCCCGGTGATATTGCCTTACACGTACATCCTTCCAGAATGGAGGGAGGTCGCTCATTTTCCACCGCGCCCGGAGGACCCGCCTTTTTTCCTTATACCGTTTGTTGTGCGCGGTTACCCGTCGTCGCAGAGGGAGGACGCCATCCTGGTGGTGACCAACCACACCACGCAGGACCTCTACATTCGAATCACCCTTTTCGACTTGGACGGCAATGAAATGCACCGAGCCAAATTGGCCGGGGTCGGCGGGGGAAACCTATTCCCGGATTTTGGTTTTCCCCTGACCGCCACGGTGCGACCGTTGAACCAAGTTCGATTGGTGATGGATCCCATCGGAAGCGGAAATCAACGGTTTAAGTTTGGCTGGGGCCGCATTCATACCTCGTTTCCTGTTGCGCTTACGGCCTACGTGTGGAACGTATTGCCCAAAGGAATCGAAATGCGCACCATCCCGGTTGTGCCGCTGGAGAGCCTCGTCCCCGATAATGCGGGAACAAGTTCGGCGAACCCGGCGCCCCCTCCGGCTCGTCCCGGAACGGTTGGCCCCCCGCCGCCCCTTCCGCCGTCGACCGGCGTTCCCGGCGCCCCCCTGCCGGCGGTCGTGTTGGACGCCATTCCGCCGGCGATCGATGCCTCCTTTCATTTCAAAAGCTGGGAAGATCGCCTTCGGGCGGACGCCGAATCGATGGAAGCGGCCCGTCGGGTCAGAGAGCCCTTGCTTAAAAGGCTGTTGCGCGCGTTCCTGGACCGGTAACGTCTTCGGGATTTGCCCGTCCGCCAGTGCCCGGGGGGATTGGGTTTGGCGGCCCCACCTCATTTAAGCGCGAAACCCCCGCCGACATAAGTCGGCGGGGGTTTCGTTTTACGGGAGCGTGAATTTATTGGCCGGGACTTTTCGCCCATCGCGGGGACACCGGCCAATGCCTTTGAGGGCGCTTTAAATAATTGTGCGTCGCCGCCCTTGGGGGGACTCCCCCGCTTCTTATTTCATTTCCCTTTGACGCGGTTGAAACGCTCCAGCATCTTGGCTTGACGGATGGGTTTGGCGTCCTCCATCTTTCCGTTCGTGCTGGTGCCGCAGGTCTTGTAGTTTTGGCCGGTGGAGTGGATCCAATGGAATTGCAGGGTCACGTTCTTCCGCACGCCCTCAAAGCGCTGGGACAGCGCCGGCAGGCATTGGCCCTGGCAGGGGGACAGTTCCGTGAAAATCCGCGTGACCGCCTCTTTGGGGATTTTCTGGGACGTCATGTAGGCCAGGATGTTTTGCTCCGAATGGGCCCCCGAGGAGTTGAACCATTGGGTCTTCCTCTTCCCTTTCTCGTTCCATTCCAGCACGGCGACGTTGCCGGTGGGGGACGGCTTGGCCTTGTAGGCGGCGTCCAGTTCGGTTTCAAAATCCGTGGTCCCGTAGGCTTCGATGCAGGCGGTGGGGAAAACGTCGTTCGCCGCCGCGGGGGGAGGCGCGCTCGCGTTCGCTCCCTCGGCGGGGGTGGAACTCTCCGGGCCGGCTTCTTCGTCATTTTTGGGCTTTTCCGCGGGTTCGTCCCGGGTGACGGAGGCGTCGTGAAATTCGTCTTTCCCGTCTTTCTTGGCGATGGTGAAGCAATAGGCCACGTTGCCGTGGACCTCCGCCCGGGAGAATTTGAAGGCCCCCGTTTCGTCGACTTTGTTCCGGCAGGCCTCTTCCGGGGAGCCGCAGCCCCCCTCCCAGGTGTCTCCCGCCCGGACCGGGGAAATTGATCCGAGCATTGACGCGAGGATTAGGCTGAGGAAGGCCAAAGGCACCTTCATTGGGGGACGCGTGCGATCGTGCATCATGGGGGGGGGACCTCTCCGTGGATTTTGGGCGATTATACCGATTAAAAGATGGGTTGGTTCCCCGGGGCCAAATTCCCCGGCGCCTTTGTGAAAGGGCGCGACGGGCGCCTGGGGGGTGGCTCCAAGAAAACCGGAACGCGGTCCAAAGGATATAATGGGGATGGTGGGGAGGTGGCGTCCACCAATTTACCGTGTGACGGAAATAAACGCCATTTGATCCTCAATCGTTGAAGCGGGTTGCAAACAGGGGCAAAGCCAAATGAATCGAATTTTCATTTTCGCGGTAGTGATGTTGGGAGGGGCATCCCTTTGTCGTGCGGAGTTGCCCGGGATGGCGCCTTGCCGCGCCGCCTACGAATCCTTCGACTCGTGGAAAGTGTTCGACGCCTGCGGTCAACTGGTCGCCGACGGAGAAGAACCCGTGGACGCCAACGTGTGGGACTGGCTGATGCTCGCGCAAATACACGTCAACGACGCGGAGTCGAACTGGGACAACATCCGAAACCTCCGGAAAAAGTCGCAAATGTCCGGGCAACGAACAGGGTCCTTGGTCTTGGCCAAAATCGAAGGGGCCGACGACAAGAAAAGGGAAAAGGAACTCTTCGGGGAGATTCGTTCGTTCGGGCCGTGGTTCAACGTCTATGCGCACAGTCGACACACGGACGACTGGAAGGCGTACCACGCGCTGCACAATAAATACGCGAAGAAAATATCCCCCGCGTTCGATCCGGAAAAAATGCGCGAAAATATTCGCGCGCTTGCCGAGGCCAAAAAGTGGGGGGAAGCGCTGCGTGTCTCCGCCGCGCTGATCGCCTATGAGCCCACCCCGGAGAATTACGGACTCCGCGGCGACGTGCAGTTCGCCGCGGGCAACGATCTGTACGCCTCGTACAATTATAAGGTGGCCTCCTTTTTGAAAAAGGACGTTATTGCGTTCCTGAAGTTCAGCGCCAAGCAGGAGGAGGCCTACCGGTCGTTCACCGCCAAGCGGGGGAGCGCCAAGCCCGGAACCCTTCTGGAAATGATGGCGCCGATGGCCTCCTACGTCCGGGAAAAAGGAAACCTGGAACCCAAATATTCATCGATCGGCCTGCGCACCCAATGGCAGGCGGACGGCTCGCTCCGGCTTTGGTCGCGGAGTTCCGAGGGGGTTTATCTCCTTCCCGACGGCGTCCGCTATCAAAAAGCGCTGGTGGACGGAAAACGCGGCCCCGTGGAGTCTCCCAAGGAAATGCCCAGCGGCAAACGCCTTTATCCTTGGACCGAATTCGAAGGCCTCGCGTGGTTTCCTCCCGACGCGCTCCCCTGGACTCCCTTCGGTTCGTTTTATTTCGGTCCGTTGACCGCCTTTGTCCCGGAGTCGGAGGGGTATTTCGTGAGGGCCGACGAATACAATCAACTCGAAGGCCCCTTCTTCTATGGCCAACCCTGGAGAGAGGTGAAGGAAGTGTCGCGCGCGGTGGAGGGCGATAAAACCATCGTCACATACACCGACGGGCTGATGGTCACCACGGAGTCCGCCCGCCAGGCCCGCATCGACATCCCCGGCGCGGGATGGTTTCAAGGCGATATCAAGAACAATTTTTTCCCTTACACGGGCGTTTTAACACGCGAAGACGGCAAATGGTCGCTCTTCTACGAAGGCGCTATTCGCGGAACCACCTACAAAGGAAAAGAGGAATACCACAAGGTGGACCTCTACAGCGGCGTAAAGCTCAACGCCAACGGGGATGTCGTTTACCACAAGCAAATAGGGGACGACCATACCTGGATCACTTATCCGGCCTATGGCGGGCGGCCCCTCACAACCATGGAAACGATTAAACCCGATTGGGCCGCCTTCGAAGCGGCCCGGGAGGCCCAGGCCGAAAAAGAAGCGCAGGACGAGTTGTACCGTGAAGGCATGAGATACGTGCCGGAAAATTCGGTTCAAATCTGCACCCGGTGCAATGGGACGGGGCGCCTTTGGCAAGGCGGCGGCGCCAGCCAGGAGCGGGTCTCCGCGCCGAGCGGCTCCAACTCCTCGCAACGGGAGGATTTTTACAATTCCGCCTCCAGCGTGCGCACCAACTACAGCTCCGGCTCCATGGGGATATGCCCCGTGTGCAACGGCACGGGGCGTCCGTAGCGGGGGGCATCGGAAAGTTGAGGTTCAAAATATGAAACGAATTTCTTGCGTCGTCGTTTTCATTCTTGTTGGCTTTGTGATCTCGGGGGGAGCGGCGTCCCCCCAAATGCAGGCCTGCCGCGCGGCTTATGAGACCAAGGACCCGTGGAAAGTGTTTGAAACCTGCGGGCAATTAATTGCCGATGGCGACCTGCCGGCAGACGCCAACGTTTGGGACTGGCTTGCTCTCGCCGAACGTCAGGTCGATAACGAAGAGCCCAACTGGGGAATCATTAAGGAGTATTGGAGACGGTCGGAAGAGTCCGGCCAGAAAACGGGGCGAATGGCGTTCAAAAATTATGACGACGCCAAGGGCGAACAGGTCCGCAACGAGGAATTCAAGAAAATCGCGGCCTACGGCCCATGGATGATGTCTTACGCCTACAGCCACCGGGCCCACACGTATAGAAGAGGGAACAATTTAAAACAGGCCATTGCCGATATGACCCAGGCGATCAAACTGGCTCCGCATTACAAGGATTATTTTAGTCGGTCGGAATGGTATGAAGCCTTCGGAAAATACCCGGCCCAAAATAAGGATTTGCTCGACGCCGTCAAACTCTCCGAATCCGTCGGAAACTTGAATTCCAATGCCCACACAAAAATTAAATACGACGATCCCAATGGATTCAACGCCTATATTAAAGACATGGATCCCGTGAGCCAGTACCGGCGCGGAAAGTTTCTCAAAAAAGAAACCGCGGGCGCCGTTGACTGGTGCCTGTACAATTTCCTTGGTCCCTATGAAACGGCCCTGCCGGCCTGTGAAGAGGCCGCTCGTTCAACGCCCGACGACCCGCGCGGCCACAACTATCTGGCCGCCACCCTGCTCAAACAACCCGCCCCGGATTTCGAGCGGGCCGATGCGGCGCTCGACGCGGCCCTCCGCGCCGATCCCCAATACGCCCGGGCCCTGATCAACCGGGGGGCCTCCCTTCGTTTGCAAGGGAAATTCGAGGAAGCCTTGAAAGCCATCCAGGCGGCCCTCGCCATCGACCCGGGCCTTTCCGCGCCGGCGGGATTTGCGAATTTGGGCTTTATTCACGCCGGCCTTGGGAATTTTGACGAGGCCGTTAAAAATTGGAATTTACTGCTGGCCAAAAATCCCTGGGACGACGCCGCGCTGCGCCACAAAGCCGTTGCGTTGACAAAAGCCGGGCGGTTGAACGAGGCGCTTTACGCATCGGCCCAGCTCATCGCCTACAAGCCGTTGGGGAAAAATTACGAATTGCGGGGGGATATCCAATCGGTGGCGGGCAACGACTTGTTGGCCGCGCAAAATTATTTGATCGCCATGCAAATGAACGAATCCGCCTTCAAAAAACTTTACCCCAAATGGAGCGCCGCGCGGGAAACCTTTCTGTCAAAACAAGGCGATGTGAAACCCGCGAACCTCTTGGAGGTGATCGCGCCCCTCCCCACGTATGTGCGGGAAAAGGGAAACCCGGAACCGAAATTTGTTTCAACCGGTCTTCGCACCCAGTGGCAGCCCGATGGCTCGCTCCGGTTTTGGACACAAAACGACGACGGCTTTTATCTTCTCCCGGACGGCGTGAAATTTCAAAAAGCTCTCGACAAGGGCGGCCGGGGGCCCGTTCAATCCCCGGAGGAAACCTCCGGGGGGAAACGCGTTTACCCTCTGGGGGAATTTAGCGTCGCTTGGCTGCCCAGCGATTCGTTCTATTTTGGATTGCTGGCTCCCGTGGCGCCATCGTCCAACGGGCGGCACGTGTTTGTGAATGGGATGGAATACGGCGGACCTTTTCTCTTCGGGCAATCCGTTCACGCGATGAAGGAAGTGTCCCGTCGCACCGAGGGAGATAAAGTCATCATCGCTTTCACGGATGGGGTGGTCGAAACCACCCAGCCCGGGCGCCAAGCCCGCATCGACATTCCCGGCGCGGGATGGTTTCAGGGCGACATCACTCAAAACCATCTTCCCTACACCGGCGTGTTGACGCGCGACGACGGCCAATGGTCCTTGTTTTATAAGGGAGACCTTCTGGCGACCACCCAGAAAGGGACGGCGACCACGAAATTCCCGGAGCGCGACAGCTCCATCGTCCTCCGTCAAGACGGGGAGGTGTATTACCATTTTGGAGGCGTGTGGGAGGAAAAGTCGGTCACCTACCCGGCCTCGGGCGCGGAACCCATTCGGACGGCGGGAAACGTCAAACTGCCGTCCTGGCGGGACTATGAGGAAGGCCGACGAAAGTTCGAGGAGAAAGAAGCCCTGGAAGACGCCCTTCGCGCGGCACGGAGCTACGTGCCCGAAACCACGCGCCGCGTTTGCTCCCGATGCAATGGCTCGGGCCAATTGTGGCACGCCGGCGGCGCCAGCCAGGAGCGGGTCTCCGCGCCGAGCGGCTCCAGCTCCTCGCAAAGGGAGGATTTTTACAACTCCGCCTCCAGCGTGCGCACCAACTACAGCTCCGGCTCCATGGGGATATGCCCCGTGTGCAACGGCACGGGGCGTCCGTAGCGGGGGGCGCCTGCCCCCGGAACCCCCGGCGCAAAAAGACATTTTGACGGGGCATCACGATCCCCGCTAAATCTTTGAATCGCCTGGATGCCCCGGTCAAAGCGCGTTTCCCTCCTTGGAATTCGTATGATTTCGTTAATTAAATTAGGGAGGTAACATGGACAATCTACAAGGTGGTGGCTTCGGCGGTCCGCGGGAGATGCACAAGGCGACTTGCGCGGATTGCAAGAAAGAATGCGACGTGCCCTTTAAGCCGCGCGGCGATCGCCCGGTGTATTGCAAGGATTGCTTCGCGAAACGCAAGGACAGCGGCCGCTAAGAAAAAACAGTCTCAAATTCCGGGGACAATTCGGGTGGCCCATGCTTCTTTCATGGGCTCCGAATTACACACCGCGTTGAGCGCCGGTGGGGTCCGACGTCCCCGGGATTGGGGGATTGGGGGTCGGCGGCCCCCGACGATTCTTTACCTATTCGTCGTCGCATTTGATACGATGATCGAGTAAGTTTGAGGTAAGTTTCTAACGTTGTTGGTCCGATGTAGTTGCCTTGAGGCCGCGTGGGAACACTCCCAGGCGGTTTTTTTGTGCCCTTCGTCGCCCTCCAGTATTAGCTGCTTCAAAATCTCTTACATAAGGTTGGTGAGTTTCATATGAAGGGCACAGTTAAATGGTTTAACGCCGCGAAGGGGTTCGGTTTCATCACCCCCGAGGGCGGGTCCGAAGACGTGTTCGTTCACTTCTCCGCTATCCAGAGCGAAGGCTATAAGTCTTTGGCCGACGGTCAGGCGGTGGAGTTCGAAACGGCCACGGGTCCCAAGGGCCTGCAGGCAACCGGCGTCAAGGTTTCCTAAGCTCTTAAAACAAAAGAAGGGGCCCCCGCCGGAAACGGCGGGGGCCCCTTCTTATTTTGCATCGTTCCGGGGCGGGCTTTTCGCCCTTCGCCTCCCTTATTTGAAATAGGTAAACTGTCTATATGTTCTTGGCACGGTAATACTGGTACAGGCGGGTGTGAAGTGATCGAAGAAGTTTAAAATAGTTTAATAGTTTAGAGCGTCCCGGACCCGGACTCCGGACTCTTGCCCGCCGTTGCGACGACTGAATTTGGAGGATCACATGAAGATTGAAGTCTGTGGGTCCGGATGCGCAAAGTGCTTGGAGCTTGAGAAAAGGACCCGGGCGGCCGTTTCGGCTTCGGGTTTGGAGGCCGCCGTGGAACATATTTACGATACCTCGGAAATAATCAAACGGGGCATTTATGTCACGCCGGCCTTAGTGGTCGATGGCAAAACCGTTGCCAGCGGAAAGATTCCCAGCGTTGAGGAAATCGGCGCGTTATTGGGAAAAGCGAAGTGACCGCCGCCGCTTTAATTTCCGCGGGGTTTGCGGCCATTTATGACTACGTCCTAGCCCACACGCTGTTTTGCCTGGTGCCGGCCTTCTTCATTGCTGGAGCCATGTCCGCCCTCATTCCCAAAGACCTGCTTTTGCCCTACCTGGGAAAAAATTCACCGAAATACGTCGCCTACCCCCTGGCCGTGGTCTCCGGTCTGCTCCTCGCTGTCTGCTCTTGTACGGTTCTGCCACTTTTCGCAGGCATTCGGAAGGGAGGCGCGGGGCTCGGCGCGGCCATCGCCTTCCTCTACACCGCGCCCGCCACCAACATCGTCGCCGTGCTTTATACCGGAAGCTTGATCGGTTGGGACGTGGCGATCGCGCGTATTCTGTTCTCCGTATTCTTTGCGGTCCTTATCGGACTGGCGCTGGACCGGCTTTTCCGCGAGGAAACGGCCGCGGAAAGCGCCGAGACATTCAAAAAGACGGACACCCCGCACAACACGCGGCGGTTGATCTATTTGTTCGGGGCTCTCATCGTCGTTCTCTTAGCGGGGACAAGGATTTCGGAGCCGTGGATTAAATACGCCGTTGTCGCAATATTTGTCGCTGTGTCCGTTTTCGTTTCCAGAGCTCTTTTTACGAAGGAGGAAATAAAGGGTTGGATGACGGAAAGCTGGGGATTCACGAAAACCATTTCACCGCTCTTGCTGATCGGGGTGTTCGCTTCGGGGGTCATTCGAGTTGTCTTGCCGCAGGACTATGTTTTGCAGTTTGTCGGGAGCAATTCCTTGCGGTCGGTTTTCATTCCGGTTGTGTTTGGGGTTCTGGTCTATTTCCCAACGTTGGTTGAAGTGCCCATGGCGAGGACCTTTCTTGATCTGGGAATGGCCAAGGGCCCTTTGATGGCCTACCTGCTCGCCGACCCCGTGCTGTCGCTTCCAAGCATCATTGTCGTCAGCAAGATCATGGGACTTAAACGAACGATGACCTACGTGGCCCTCATAATCCTCTTAACCGTCAGCGGGGGGTATATTTTCGGGAAATTGCAAGGATAAGTGGACTCGAGGCACAAAATAGCAGAATCGCCTCACGCCGCTTGCAGAGTTCGGGGATGCCATACTGAATTACTTTTCTTGTTGTGGTGAATTAATGTATTCCGGCTCTAGTCCGAAGGTGATTTTGAAAATAGCAGGGGGGAGGTAAGTGCGGCGTCCCCGGAACTTCATAATAGCGAAGGCTATAAGTCGTTGGCCGACGGTCAGGCGGTGGAGTTCGAGACGGCCACGGGTCCCAAGGGCCTGCAGGCAACCGGCGTCAAGGTTTCCTAAGCTCATAAAACAAAAGAAGGGGCCCCCGCCGGAAACGGCGGGGGCCCCTTCTTCTTTTACATAGATCCGGGGCGGGCTTTTCGCCCTTCGCCTCCCGTATTTGAAATAGGTAAACTGTCCCTGGAATGAAACAGACCATGATTCAGGAACTTCTTACCGGCAAGCCGCGCTTACTGGAGCCCAACCGATGAGCAAAAACCTCCCCGTTTGGCGAAACCCTGGTCTACCACGCGGAAGATAAAAAGACGCGCGTGGATGTCCGTTTTGACGGCAAAACCGCCTGGATGGACGCCCATCAAATGGGCGTTCTTTTTGGCCGGGATCGGTCGGTGATCGTCAAACACATTCACAACGTTTACGCGACCCGGGAATTGTCGCGTTCTTTAACCTGTGCAAAAAATGCACAGGTTGCCGCGGACGGAAAAGTCCGCCGGATGGACATTTACAACTTGGACATGATTTTGTCCGTGGGTTACCGGGTGAATTCCAAACAGGGCACCCGGTTCCGCCAGTGGGCCACGGAGGTGTTGCGGACGCATCTGTTGAAAGGCTACACGGTCAACGCGCGGAGGCTCAAAGAATTGAACCAGGCGGTCAAGCTGATCGCCGACATGACCGAACGCCGGGACTTCGCGGGAGACGAAGCCAAGGCCGTTCTGCGCGTGGTGAGCGATTACGGGTTGGCGTTGACTCTTTTGGACGACTACGACCACCAGCGGGTGTCGGTGCGGAACGTGACGGCGGGAAAAGTCCGCCCCATCGGCTACGAAGACCTGTCGCGGTTGGTGGAGTCCCTGCGGAAGACGTTCGGCGGGGCCGAGCTTTTTGGGCGGGAAAAAGACAACGGATTAAAAAGCGTGCTCGGCGCCGTGTTTCAGACCTTCCAAGGAAAAGACGTCTATCCCAGCCTGGAAGAGAAAGCGGCGGCGCTGTTGTATCTTTTGGTGAAAAGCCATCCGTTCGTGGACGGCAACAAGCGCATCGCCGCGACGGCGTTTTTGTGGTTTTTAGAAAACAACGGGCGGCTTTATCGGCGGGACGGCGCCAAGCGCGTGGCCGACAACGCCTTGGTGGCCATGACCCTATTGATCGCCTCCAGCCTGCCGGCCGAGAAAGACGTGTTGATGCGCGTCGTCGTCAATCTCATCGACGGGAGAAACAGGTGACCCCATCGGACCTTCCGAACGGCGACCCAAAACCCCGTCGACGCCCTGTTCACGGACAAGGCGCGGCATTCGATAGAAGACCGGGTAGCCCCGTCGCCTTCGGACGGGGCATCACGATCTCCACTAAATCCATGAATCGCCCTTTGAAGTTTTGTTTAACAATCCTCTTTTGTATTAAACGATAACGTGTTATCGCTTAATACGTAAAATGCCCCTTCGACAGATTTCAATCCCCGGGAAGGGCGGTTCCCAATTCCCTCATAAAACATGTCTTGCCGTTAAACGCAAACCACGAAATTGGACCCATAGGCAAATTGGTAAACTGTCCCTGTTATTCCCTCAAAACAAGACATATCGACCACCCCGAGCTGTTCAAATTGAACTCAAAAGGAAATTAGTAAACTGTCCCTGTTAATCCGGTTGCGACATGCCCTTTTAAACGGGCGGACAGCCCCGGAGCTTGAAACCGGCATCACCAGAATCCGTTGAGTGCTAACCATTTGAACGTCGGGGCCCGGCAATGGCGGCAATTCTACCCCTGGAAAAGGCAGGGCGGAGGGCCTAGACTTATGGCATGCGGCCAATCATTGACGTTCAGGAGTTGTCTGTCATCCGGGGGGACGTGACCGTTTTGGACCGGCTCCATTGGAAGGTGGAGGCCGGGGAGCATTGGGCGGTGTTGGGGCCCAATGGTTCGGGGAAAACGTCCCTTTTGGCGGCCTTGCCCGGGACCCTGGCACCGGACAGGGGCACCGTCGACGTCCTCGGCCACCGGCCGGGGGGGAAAGGCTGGGGAGAGGTCCGGAATCGGATTGGGGTGGTGAGCTCAAGCCTGGCGGCCCAGATCAACCCGCGCGAGGCCGCGTTGGACACCGTGAGGTCGGGGCAATACGGGGCGCTGGGATTTTTGAAGCGGTACTTCTCCAACGACCGTCGCCGGGCCCTTCGGATGATGCGTTTGACGGGGTGCCGGGAGCTGGCCGAACGGCCCTGGAGCGCCCTCTCCCAGGGCGAGAAACAACGCGTTCTCATCAGCCGGGCCCTGATGGTGCGGCCGCGGCTGCTGATCCTGGACGAGCCCTGCGCCGGGCTGGATTTCCCGGCCCGGGAGAAATTTCTGCGGTTCCTTGGGCGCTTCAGCCGGTTGCCGGGCGCGCCCACCCTGCTGCTGGCCACACACCACACCGAGGAAATATCCCCGGCTTTTAAGCACGTCCTCATCCTCAAGAAGGGCCGCGCCGTGGCCGCGGGCGGCATCGAGGAGACCCTCAACTCCGCCAACATCTCCGCCGCCTTCGGGGCCCGCCTCCGCGTGAAGTTCCGCCGGCGCCGCTTCTACATGGCCCGGGCCCGCCCGTAAGGGCGGTTTCCCCTAATAATCGGGAGATTCTTCTTACTATTCGGCGCCGCATTTGATAAAATAATCGAGTAAGTTTGAGGTAAGTTTCTAACGTTGTTGGTCCGATGCAATTGCCTTTAGGCCGCGTGGGAATACTCCCAGGCGGTTTTTTTGTGCCCTTCGTCGCCCTCCAGTATTAAGCTGCTTCAAAATCTCTTACATAAGGTTGGTGAGTTTCCATGAAGGGTACAGTCAAATGGTTTAACGCTGAGAAGGGGTTCGGTTTCATCACCCCCGAAGGCGGGACCGAAGACGTGTTCGTTCACTTCTCCGCTATCCAAAGCGAAGGCTATAAGTCTTTGGCCGACGGTCAGGCGGTGGAGTTCGAGACGACCAAGGGTCCCAAGGGCCTGCAGGCAGCCGGCGTCAAGGTTTCCTAAGCTCTTAAAACAAAAGAAGGGGCCCCCGCCGGAAACGGCGGGGGCCCCTTCTTTTGCATAGTTCGGGGCGGGCGTTATTGCCCTTCACTTCCTCTTTTTGAAATAGGTAAACTGTCCCCGGAATGGCGCGGCCCCCTGGCCTCCCCCGCCCCCCGCCCCCGCTTCCGCCAAGGGTCTCCTGTGCCGAGCAATCGGTTTTTTTAATAGGAACCTTAATCCCAAAGGTGCCCACGTGGGGTCGATTCCCATAACCCGCATCACTTGAAAGATGAATGGCGGCCCAGTTACTGGCTCGGCCTTCTGAGTGTATGTGTGGGTCATTACAATGGTTTTGAATGGGGCAACACTGGAATTTTAGCGAGGAAGAATGGGGTATACTATGGATGGTAGATTTAAAAGAATTTGATGGAGATAAGTATGGCGTCCACTCAACTCCTTCAGCAATATGTCCCCAAATAGCCCACCCGAGCGACAATCAGAAGCCCAAACACGGGTACGACTTATTGACCCTCAACTTGCGGTTGCCGAGTGGCCGATGAAAGACCGATCACTTGTCCGGTTGGAAGTCCCGGTGGATGGCTATGACGCCGCGCCCTGGAATGGAGTGACGGACTATTGCCTCTATGATTCAAGCGGCGATATTTTGGCTGTTGTGGAGGCGAAGAAGACAAGCCGCAACGCGCGAGACGCCGATGCTCAACTACAGCACTACGTGACGGAAATCGCCAAAAAACAGTCCTTTGCCCCCTTCGGGTTCATGGCCAACGGTCGGGACATCTGGTTTTGGGAAGTGGGCCTCGCCAACCCCCGGTTGGTGGCCGGGTTCTTCACTCCCGAGGACTTGGCGCGGATCAAATCCCTTCGTCTGAACCGCACGCCATTGGAGAGCACCCCCATCAATGCATCCATCGTGGACCGGCCCTATCAGCATGAAGCCATTCGCCGCGTGGCGGAGGCCTTCGCCGCCAACAAGCGCCGGGCGCTCTTGGTGATGGCGACGGGGACGGGCAAGACCCGTACCACGATGGCTTTGATTGACGTCTTCATGCGGTCCCGGCAGGCGCAGAACATCCTTTTTTTGGCGGACCGCGACGCCCTGGTTCAGCAGGCGTTAACGGACGGCTTCAAAACCCACCTGCCACACGAGCCCCGCGACCGCATTTATACCCACCAAGTCGACAAGGGGAAGCGTCTCTTCGTGGCGACGGAACAGACCATGTCCCTGTGCTTCAAAAGTTCAGCCCCGGCTTCTTCGACTTGATCGTCTTCGACGAGCCCACCGCTCCATCTTCAAGCGGTTCACGGAGGTTATGGACTACTTCGACGCCCGGATGGTTGGGTTGACGGCCACGCCCGCCAACTTCATTGAAAGGGACACCTTCCGAATCTTCGATTGCGATGCCAACGCCCCGACGTTTCTCTACGACTACCCTCAGGCCGTGAAGGATGGTTTCCTGGTGAACTTTGTCCTGTATCAGGCCCAGACAGGTTTTCAGCGGAAGGGCATCAAGGGGGTGGACCTGACGGAAGAGGAGAAAAGTGCCCTGCTGGAAAAGGGGGTTGATCCCGATGCGCTGGACTTCTCCGGGACGCAGTTGGAGGTGGACTTGACGAACAAGGACACCCTCCGAAAGCAATGGAAGAGTTCATGGAGGTCTGCCTGAAGGACCAGTCCGGTCAGTTGCCGGGCAAGACTATCGTCTTCGCCATGACGAAGACCACGCCTATCGCATCGCCCAAGTCTTTGAGGAGATGTACCCCAGCACGTAAATATGATTCAGGTTATCACTTCCAGCGTCGAACGGACGCGGGATGGTAGTTATGGCGACGGGCTCATTACCAAGTTCAAGAAGAACGACAAGCCCCGCATCGCCGTCTCGGTGGACATGCTGGACACGGGTGTTGACGTGCCGGAGGTGGTGAACCTGGTTTTTATGAAACCGGTGCAGTCGCGGATCAAGCTGTGGCAGATGATCGGCCGGGGCTCCCGGAACCATGCCGCTTGTAGGTTCTTCGACCGTCTGCCCGAAGGAAAGAAGACCGAATTCAAGATCGTCGATTTCTGGCAAAACGACTTCAATAAGCAGACGGAGGACCGTCCCGCCGCTGAAGTGCCCGTTTTGGTGTCTTTATTCAACACGCGGCTCAAACTATTGGAAAGCCAGCTTCCCGACAACACGACGGAGGTGGCCCGCCAGGCCGTGTCCGACCTGAGGGCGATGGTGACCCGCATCCCACATGAGTCGTTCCCGGTGAAAAAAGTCTGGACCCTGGTTGAACAAGCCTGGGAGGATTCGTTTTGGACGTTGGTACGCCCGCGAAGATAG
>JADKIY010000007.1 GCA_016722575.1 Elusimicrobiota bacterium
AAAAAAATCATCATCGGTCGTGGCCTATCCGCCATCCGCCACAAGGATGGCCACCAGGCGTTTCTATGGGAGCAGTTGTGTGCCCGTTTCACCGAGGACGATATGATGGGGAATGGTGCAATCTTCGCGGCGGTCACTAAAGATGATATGCAAAACATAGTGATTTTGTGCCCACCGCAGCCGTTCATTACTTGCGCCCAAAAGCATTTGGTTCCGCTTCACGATGAGATCGGCACCCTAACCCACCAAATCCAAAACCTCCGCCGAACGCGCGATCTACCTCTTCCGCGTCTACTTTCAGGTAGGTTCCATATCAGGACAAATACGCTCGTGGATGATGAGCTGTTCATAAAATTGATTCATCGAAGGTTTGCTCGTCTCTGTTGACACGGGTGGCGGTGATAGTGGGGTTGACTATCCGCCGTCGACCTTCCGAACTGAGTGCCATTCCTCGAGTCGGCAAGCTTTTACCTCGATTTATCCATGTTTGTCGTAGCCTTTCCGAGTTTTGGAGTTTTATAAAAGGCAAATATAGTTCGTATGCGGAACGGAGAGAGTTTCTCCGTAATGAGTTTGATCCATTGCTTTCGATGTTAGAGCAAAAAAATGGGCCACCGTCTGATTCATCTATAACGAACTCCATCCAATTGAACGGATCAAGTTATGTTTGGGAAATATGGCAAAAGGCATTGGAGCGGAGGTCCGCTGATGCGGAGGGGGCAATTACAGCAGCACGCACGTTGGTGGAATCTGTATGTAAATATATTCTCGACGCCGCGGGTGTCCCCAACGAAAGCAACACGGAATTGCCCAAACTCTATGCGTTAACGGCAAAACAACTCAATCTATCTCCAAGCCAGCACACCGAACAGTTGTTTAAGCAAATCCTCGGCGGTTGCCAGAGCGTCGTTGAAGGCTTGGGGGCTTTGCGAAACCGGCACAGCGATGCACATGGAAAGGGCGCTGGCAGGGCAAAAGTCGCTCCGCGTCACGCGGAGTTGGCGGTCAACCTCTCCGGGGCAATGGCCGCGTTTCTTCTTCAAACCTGGGAGGCGCGGAAAAAATAGTGACAAGACAAGCCCCAACTTCTCATCGAACGCGTGTCCTGCTTCTCCCGATGTTGTTGCGGGGGAAAGGGCTTCAATGACTTCGGCAAAAGATGATTTCCCGATCATTTCTATTGATCCCGCGTGGGTTTTAGAACAGGAAGCCTTGGGAACCAAGGAGAAGTTTTGGTATCGGGAGAGTGACGGGGCACAGATTGGTTGTTCAAGTATCCTCAGAGGGATACGGGGCAGCATTGGGCGGAGAAGGTCGCGGCGGAAATTGCTGAGATGATCGGCATTTGGCATGCCAAAGTGGAGTTAGCAATCTTTCAAAACGAAAAAGGATCAGCCACGGCAAGCTTCGCTCGAGATGGGCGGAGTCTTATTCATGGGAACCAACTTTTGGCGGGGCATCTTCAAAATTACGAAGTAGAGAAACGGTTCCAACAATCTAGCCACACGTTGGATAACATTTTTCTGGTTTTGGAAAACATCTTCGTTCCTCCCGAATTCGCCCGAAGGATGAAGGAGCGCTTTGCCGATTACATCGTTCTGGATGCTTTGATCGGAAATAATGATCGTCATCATGAGAATTGGGGAATTTTGAGAAAAATAACATCGGCGACCCGATGGGAGGGTTATTTGGCGCCATCTTTTGATCACGCATCTTCTTTGGGAAGGGAACTGAGGGATGAAGGGAAAAGACTGCGGTGCCGCAAAAATTTACTAAAGGAAAAAAAGATTGCCGACTATTCGGAGATGGCCAGCGGCATTTTTGGCAGGACACAAACGTCGGTTTGAGTCCCTGGAGGTATTGCGGCGCAGTTGTAAGAGAACCGGATCTTTTTGAAGGTGCCTTGAACAAGGCAAGCGCCCTTGATATCGCCGTTATCGAACGTATCGTCGAAAGAATTCCAGAAGATTGGATGTCGCTTTTGGCTCGTACGTTTGCCAAGGAACTCACATGCTATAATCTAGGTGAAGTCAGGAGCTTGATCCCATGAAAGCTAAAACACTGTTCCTCGCATGGCAGGACAGCTCGCGCACTCGCCGGTGGTTCCCGATCGGGAAGTTGGATGTCTTTCCCCACCCGTCCCAATATAAATTTTCCTACACGAAAGGCGCGCAGATTGCTCAAAGCGAAGTGGGATTTAAAGCGTTGGATGATTTCCCGAAATTTGACCAGGTATATAAATCGGGGGAGCTCTTCCCACTTTTCCAAAATCGAATCATTGCGCCGACACGTCCAGATTTCAAGGAATACTTAACCCACCTTGACTTAGCGGGCACTTCACCGGATCCTTTGGAAATTCTTGCCGTGGGCGGGGGGTATCGGGCAACGGACAGTTTTGAAGTTTTCCCACGGCTCGAAAAAGCTCCCGACGACTCGTTTCGGTGTCGCTTTTTCTACATGGTGGCCGTCACATCAATGATTCGGCCCGAAATCGCCTCGAAAGCCTTGTCCCCAACGAAGAGCTTTATGTCACACTGGAATTAACAAATCCTGCGACTGGCTTGGCGGTCCAATTGCATACAACAGATTACCACATGGTCGGCTGGGCCCCGCGGTATTTAGTTAAAGACCTGCTTATGGCAATGCAGGATGCTCCCAACTATAAGGCAAAGGTCGTGAGAGTTAATCCCGTTCCAGCGCCTTCGAAACAGCGGGTACTGGTAGAGTTGACTGGGTTTTTGCATGAACACGAGCCCATGAGTTCGGATGACTTCCAGCCATTGGTGAATGCTTAATAGTCTGTTGCTCACGCTGTACAAAAAACCGTGAGGGAACACGCCTCACGGTTTTTTTAATTCCTTAACGTATGCCCCAACCCTTTTCGGAAGACCAGATTGTTGAACAGCCTGCCGTAGGACTTTTCAGCTCGTTGGGTTGGAGGACAATTTCGGCCACTGATGAATCGTATGGCCCCGAAGGCATTCTCAAACGAGAAACCAAGGGTGAGGTGGTTTTGTTGGCCCGCTTACGCCCGGCGCTCATTTCTCTCAACCCCAGTTTGCCCTCGGAAGCTATTGCCTCCGCGATCGATCAGATCACCCGCGATAGGTCCGCCATGAACCTTGTGTCTGCCAATCATGAGGTTTATCAGCTTCTCAAAGACGGTGTTCCTGTTTCAATTCACGACGTTGAGCAAGGTGGTCAGAAGGAAGAGAGGGTTCGCATCGTGGATTGGGCTCAACCTGAAAACAACGATTTCCTTTTGGTTAGCCAATTCAGCGTCACCGGCCCGCTCTATACCTGCCGACCGGATTTGATCGGTTTCGTTAACGGTCTTCCGTTCGTTGTCATAGAGCTAAAAAACCCCGGTGTTCCCGCCCGGGCGGCCTTTGATGAAAACCTCACCCACTACAAGCAGCAGGTTCCGGCTCTCTTCTGGTACAACGCTCTGATGATCGCTTCCAACGGCACCGATAGCCGCGTGGGTTCGTTGACGGCGGATTGGGATCGTTTTTTCGAGTGGAAACGGGTTGAGCGGGAGGGGGAAACACGCCGGGTATCTTTGGAGGTCATGCTTCGGGGACTTGCGATAAAGCCCGGCTTCTGGATTTGGTGGAGAACTTCACTCTTTTTCAGAGCATAAGACGGGGCTGGTCAAGGTTCTTGGGCAAAATCACCAATATCTTGGTGTCAACAACGCCATCGCCGCCATGCTGGAAGCCCGCAAGCAGGGGCACGGGCGTGGGGGCGTCTTTTGGCAAACCCAGGGAAGTGGCAAAAGCTTTTCCATGGTATTTTTCTCCCAAAAGGTCATGCGCAAGTTTCCGGGGAATTGGTCCTTTGTGGTGGTCACCGATCGGGTTGAGCTGGATGATCAGATCGCCAAAACCTTTAAATCAGCCGGGGCTGTTAGCGAGGACGAAGGCAAGAAGTGCCATGCCTCAAGCGGGGGACATTTACGAGAGCTTTTACGCGGGAACCATCGCTACGTTTTTACCCTCATTCACAAGTTCCAAACGCCGGAGGTGCTTTGCGACCGGCCGGACGTGATCGTCCTGACGGACGAGGCCCACCGTAGCCAATACGACACCCTGGCGCTGAACATGAGGGCGGCCCTGCCCAAGGCTCTTTTTCTGGCCTTCACTGGCACCCCGCTCATCGCCGGGGAGGAGCGCACCAAAGACGTCTTCGGCGATTATGTGTCGATTTACGATTTCCAACAGTCGGCCGAGGACGAGGCGACGGTCCCGCTCTTCTACGACAACCGCACGCCGGAACTTCAACTCGTTAATCCGGACCTAAACGAAGATGTTTACAAACTGGTCGAACAGGCGGAGCTCGATCCGGATCAGGAAGGTAAGCTTGAGCACGAGCTAAGCCGCCAGTACCAAATCCTCACGCGGGACGATCGCCTGGAAACGGTGGCGAAAGATATCGTGCGCCACTTCCTTGGGCGTGGGTTCATTGGCAAAGCGATGGTGGTGTCGATCGATAAAGCCACCGCCCTGCGCATGCACGACAAGGTTCGCAAACATTGGGACGCGGAAAAAGCGCGGGTTGAAAAAGAGTTGAGCCGGCTCGGGTATCTCCCGAAGGACGAGAGAGCGGCGATGGACGCACAAAAACAAGAGGCTGCCCTTAAACGTCGCTTAGAAATACTTTCCACCACCGACATGGCGCTGATCGTTTCCCCCGGCCAGAACGAAATTGCCCAAATGCGCTCTTTGGGCCTCAACATCGAGTCCCACCGCAAACGCATGAACGAGTCGGAACCACCGTTGGATGAGCGTTTCAAAGATACGACGGACCCCCTTCGCCTGGTGTTCGTTTGCGCCATGTGGTTGACCGGTTTTGATGCTCCGAGTTGTTCAACCGTTTACCTCGATAAACCTATGCGCAACCACACGCTAATGCAAACTATTGCCCGAGCCAACCGGGTCTTCCCCGGCAAACACAGCGGAGTCATCGTGGACTACGCTAACGTTTTTGCTTCTCTCGAAAGAGCCTTGGCCATATACGGTGCCGGGAAGGATGGCAAAAGCCCAGTAAAAGAGATGAAGGCCTTGGTTAACACCTTGCGCCAGGCCGTTCGGGAAGCGGCCGAGTTTTGTGCCGCCAAGCGCGTCTCGCTGAACGATATTGGAAAGTTAACCGCCGGCGGTTTGGACCGTCTGCAAGCCGTCGAAGACGCTGTGAATGCATTGATCTCACCGGAATCATTGCGTCGAGATTTCTTTGCCCATGAAAGGCTTGTCGGCACGCTTTACCATGCGGTTAAACCGGACCCGGCTGCTCTGGAGTTCTCTGCACAGGTGGCTTGCCTTACTGCTTTGGCGGGGGCGATGCGTGCCAAGCTGAACCCCAACCCACCGGATATTTCCAGCGTCATGGAAAAGATCAGCATGCTTTTGGACGATTCCATCACCGGGATGACAATCCGGGAGCAAGGGTCCCCACCGCTGGACCTTTCTAAGATAAATTTCAAGGCGCTTGCCCAACGATTTAATCGGTCAAAACACAAGAACACGGACCTGGAAGTTCTGAAGGCGCTAATCCGTGCCCAAATGGAGAAGCTGATACGCTTGAATCGAACTCGGGCAAATTTTACCGAAAAGTTTGAAGAACTGATTGAGAGCTACAATTCCGGAAGTCGAAACATTGAACAGCTTTTTGAGGAGTTATTTAAATTAAGCAATAGTCTGACTGAGGAAGAAGAACGTCACGTTAGGGAAAATCTTAGTGAGGAAGAACTTGCAATTTTTGACATTCTTACCCGCCCTGCTCCCACGCTTAGCACCGCCGAGCGGGCCGAATTAAAGAAAGTCACGCGGGCCCTGTTGGAGTCCCTCAAGCGGCTTCTCGTCCTGGATTGGCGTCAAAAACCCAGCGCTCGATCAAAAATAAAAGTAGCTATTGAGAGCGCTTTGGATTCTGGTTTGCCACGCGCATACCCTCCTGATCTTTATCGTAAGAAGTGCGCCATCGTTTTCGAACATATCTGTGAAAGCTACCCGCAGCAGGGAACAAGCATCTATACCGTTGCTGCTTAACCCCTTCGACTTGACTGTGTGTAATGCAAGATGCCACACTACATCCAGATGGGCCGAACAAGCCGGAACCCCCGGGTAAAAGCGGTACAAATCCGCATGACGGAAGAGGAAGTCAAGACCTTACGGGATCTTGCCAAAAATGACCGGCGCAGCATTTCCAATTTTGTGCGCTGGCTGATTGAAAAAGAGGCAAGGAAAACGTAGTGGATTTTTTTATATTTATACGTGGTGCTATATGCACTACGTAATGAGAAGGAGTCCTCAAAATCTGTGTTTAAAACGGCATACGGCTTGACGAACATTGTCGAAACGCAAAACCGGCGGACCCGACCGCCACGTTCCACGTGTCGGCCCGGTTCCGCCAAGAAATTCAAAACCGCGCGCGCCTGGACCGGGAGGGCGAGGGCAAGACCTTCAGGGCTTGGCCTTCTCCAGCTAACGGAGCAGGCCGCCCAGCGGGGGCGGGTGAAACGGAGCGCAGGGGCGGCGGCGTTCTAGGCCGACGCGGCGGAGCGACCCGGTTTGGGGGGGGGTGTCGAATCAGGCGGAGCGGCGACCGTCCTATCCCTCGGGTGACCAAGCGAGCCGGGCGGCGGCGGGGGTTCTCCTGCCGACGCGCGGCGAGCGCCCCGGGGTGGAACGATTAACCGAAGTGCCCGGCGCAGGGGTTTTCCAGGGAGGTCGAATCAACCGGAGCGGAGACTTCTTTCTTTTCCAGCCCCAGGCTTACGGGTTTCCAGGCTCGGGTTTTAATGGGACAGCGCGGCGATGACAGAGCGACGCGCCATCACCGCACGCCGTTGTCCCAGCGTTGCGCCGCGCGGGGAGAGTTCCGCCCGCGATAGCGGTCGACGGTCAAAGGGAATGGTCGAATGACGGAAAAGAAACGGAGCGGGGAGAAAAGGAGGGCCCTTCGGCCGACGATGTGTTGGCTGAATCGGCAGACAAGGCCCCACAATCCGGGTCCTGCCCGCAAGGTAGGGCGCGGCTTCCTGCGCCGCGCCAGGGCCAAGCCTTGGGGTGGCCCCCAAGGCCAGCGGGGCCGCAATCGTGGTCGCAATCACACCGAGGGTTCAATCCCTCCCCTTGGGTTCCGGCAGGTAATAGTCCCCGGTCAGGCGGTAGTTTTCCCAGTATTCGTGCGCAATATTGGGGAACGTCAGTGGAACAATGGTTGGACCCGTGTCGGTTTTTCCGCCATTTGCTGAAATCACAAACTGTGGCAAAAGAGCCCAACGGATCCCCTCCGCTGGGCTTTTTTGTTTTGACCGAATTCTGTCCCAAACCGTCCGAGCCGGGTCGTCCCACTCCCAAATTTCCAACCAAAGCGGTGGAATTCGTCTGATCGAACGCGCTCCGCGCGACGGGGCGGGAGTCGCTCCGAATGTCGCTAACGTCGTCGGAAGAAACACCGCCATTTGCGCCCGGGGTCCGTCCGCTTTTGCCGCCCGAGAAGGAACCGAAGGCGTAGTCCACGCGGACGCTCCTTTTGGAATAGTGAATCCGCCGAATCCCCCGCCGCACCGCATACACTTTTTCTATCCCAACACCGCGCGCAACCCCAGGGAGGTGGCCCACTCCCGTCACCCTCGCCCCCACGGGGCAAGGGTCCAATGGTTCCCCACTCCGACTCGCCCCGCCGGGGCAAGCCATGAAAATCAAACTGGGGAAAAATATCGGCCCGAAATTTCCTACAATGCAACAAAATAGGAGGTGTTCATATGTATAGTATTGCCCCGGAACCTTCTGTCATTTCCTCCGTCACCAAGTGCGCTATCTACACCCGCGTTTCGACGGATTTACAGGCGGAAGTTGTGTTTAACTCCTGCGAAGCCCAGGAGGACCGCATCCGTTCTTTCATCGCCAGCCAAGCCGGTTTCGAAGTGGTTAAAGTTTATTCCGATCCCGGCTACAGCGGAGCAAACACGGAGCGTCCTGGGCTTCGGCAAATGGTCGACGACATTCGGGTTGGGCTCATCAAAATGGTGATCTCCTATAAAATCGACCGCCTGACCCGCTCGCCCAAAGATTTCTACGACCTCATTGAACTTTTTGAAGCCCACGGGGCATCCTTTATTTCCGTCACGGAACGCTTTGACACGTCGACGCCGTCGGGCCGACTTTTGCGCAATATCATGCTGACCTTTGCTCAGTTCGAACGCGAGCTGATTTCCGAGCGCGTTCGTGACAAGTTGATCCAGCGGGTTAAGCGCGGTCTCCATGGGGTTGGTTCGCCGCCCTTTGGTTATGTGAAGAATGAGAAGGGTGTCCTGGTTTTTGATTCTCCGCGCGACGCGCACGTGGGGCTGATTTTTGAAACTTATCTCAAGACTCGCTCGATCCGCGCCATTCTCAAAACCCTTCGGGGAAAAGGAATCCTTTCCCGAAAAGGGAAACCTTTTTGCGATTCGGCCATTTGGAACCTGTTAAGGAACCAGGTTTACACGGGCAAGATTGTCCACCGGGGACCACTTATCCCGGTCAACATGAGCCCATCGTTAGCCCGGAGCTGTTTAACGATGTCCAACGCTTGATGGCCGAATCCCCTCGTCAGACGGCCAATCCCGATAACCACTTGCCCTTCGCCGGGATTGTCCGCTGCCAGGAGTGTGGAAGCGCCATGAGCGTCGCGTTCACCAACAAACAGAACAAAGGGGGGAAGAAGAAATATTTTTACTACCGGTGCGGCAGCGTGGGGCACAAAGGCAAAGACGCTTGCCGCACCAAACAGATCGGTGCGGATCGTTTGCACGACATGGTCTATAA
This sequence comes from Elusimicrobiota bacterium, assembly GCA_016722575.1. NCBI lineage: Bacteria > Pseudomonadati > Elusimicrobiota > Elusimicrobiota bacterium. The sequence continues at coordinate 8,817 of JADKIY010000007.1, forward strand.
AAACCTGATCCGCCTTTCGGTTGATGGGGAAAACCTGAAAAATCTCGTGTTTTCGCTGAAAAATCAAACCCGTGGAGAGTCTGGAGAGGGATTTGAACCGTTACAAGATTTACAACGTTTGACGCCCCAAAACCTTCAAAAAGACCTTACGGCATATATAAAAACATGTGCGCGCAAAACCGGGATTGAAAAAGTGTATGCGGTGCGGCGGGGGATTCGGCGGATTCACTATTCCAAAAGGAGCGTCCGCGTGGACTACGCCTTCGGTTCCTTCCCAGGTGGCAAAAGCGGACGGGACACGTCCCCAATGGGCGCAAATGGCGGTGTTTCTTCCGACGACGTTAGCGAATTTCGGAGCGACTCCCACCCCGTCGCGCGGAGCGCGTTCGATCAGACCAATTCCACCCCTTTGGTTGGGAATTTGGGAGTGGGACGACCCGGCTCGGACGGTTTGGGACAGAATTCGATCAAAACAAAAAAGCCCAGCGGAGGGAATCCGTTGGGCTCTTTTGCCACAGTTTGTGATTTCACAAATGGCGGAAGGGGAGGGATTTGAACCCTCGAGGATCTTGCGACCCTACACGATTTCCAGTCGTGCCGATTCAGCCGCTCTCGCACCCTTCCAAAAGGAAAAAAAGATCAATGAAGTGGTGCGATAGCGGCGAGCCGCTCAACGCGCCCGGCGCTACGTGGAGCGGAGGCCCCCGCTGTAAGTCGGCGGTCCGAAAGACCGCCGAAGGCCACCGCGCACCCTTCCATCGGGAATGCGGGCCCTCTGGGCCCGCCGATGGTCCCAAGGCTCTGCTCTTGGGGCCAAAGGAAAAAAGATCAATGAAGTGGTGCGATAGCGGCAAACCGCTTGACGCGCACCCTACGGAAGGGAAGATTTTACCTTTTTAAACGGATAATTCGATGGATCGCGTGATTCTTCATCTCGACATGAACGCCTTTTTCGCCTCGGTGGAACAGCGGGAGAACCCCGCTTTGCGGGGGAAGCCTGTGGTCGTCGTGGGGGGCCTCGGCCGTCGGGGAATTATCCTCACGGCGTCCTACGAAGCCCGGCCCTACGGGATCAAAACGGGGATGCTCCTTCATCAAGCCCAGGCCCTGTGCCCGACGCTGGTTCCGGTGGCGGGGGATTTCCGAAAATACGTTGAGGCTTCCAAAATGCTTTTTCCTCTCCTGGAACGCTTTACGGAAAAAGTGGAAATGACCTCCTGCGACGAGGCGTTTATGGACGTCACGGAAGCCCGGCGCGCGCCGGATTGGGACCAGGCCCTCGAGACGGCGGCGGCGGTCCAACGTTTGGTCTTGGACGAGCTGTCCCTCCCCTGTTCGATCGGGATCGCGCCCAACAAGTTATTGGCCAAATTGGCCTCGGACATGAAAAAACCCCGGGGGCTGACGCGGATTCGTCCGACGGAGGTGGAGAGTCTTTTGGCCGCTCTTCCGGTCGAATCCCTTTGCGGCATCGGGCCCCGGATGAAGAAAAACTTGGAGGCGATGGGCGTTCGAACCTGCGGGCAGTTGGCGGCCATGGATTTCGAAACCCTCTACACGCGTTTCGGCGCCTGGGGCCATTGGCTGAAACGCATGGGGCAAGGACGGGACGACGCGCCCGTGGCCCGGGTGGACGCGGTGGACACGGTCAAATCCGTCGGTCACGCCACGACCTTCCCCTCCAACACCCGGGACCCGGACGTGTTGAAGGGCTACTTGATGTTTTTGTCGGAGAAAGTCGGCGCCCGGGCCCGGCGCTACGGGTTGGCCGGGCGGGAAGTGGCGCTCACGGTGCGGGACGCGGATTTTAAAACCCGCACCCACCACCGGGCTCTGGGGGAGGCGATTATGACCGACGAGGCCATTTTCGCCGCCGCCGCGGGGCTGTTGGCGGAAAAGGAACGCCTTGAAAAACCCATCCGACTGGTCGGGGTGTGCCTCGCGCGCCTGGAACCCCACACGGGCCAAGCTTCCCTCTTTACGGAGTCGGATCGCCCCCGGAAGCTGGCGGAAACCCTGGACCGATTGAACGCCCGCTACGGCAAAGGCACCGTGGGCCGGGCCCGGTCCGCTCTGGCCAAAAAGCACGGCGTCTTGGCCCCGCCGGTTCCCCCAGCCCTTCGCGCGGCGGATTGACGGCCATTGAAAAATAAAAAAGGAGGGGTATACACAAGGGGGGGGTCTCTTGCGCCGACGAACGTCCAAAGGTTTCACGTTAATTGAACTGATGCTCGTGGTGGCCATCATCGGCCTCCTCACGGCCATCGCCCTGCCCAAATTCGCCGGCCTTATCCAAAAGGCCCGCGACGCGGCCGCGAGGGGAGGGCTCGGAACTCTTCGTGCCTCGCTTCGGATTTACATATTGGACAACGATGGGAGGTATCCTTGGACCTATGGGGAATTGGCGCCAAAATATTTAGATAAATGGCCTTCCATCAATCTTACCCACCATGACGGATGGTCGCGTGGGCTCGGCGATGGGCCCTTTCCTTGTTGTGCAATGGTCGCGCTTTTTCAGCCGTCGACAATGGAGGATGCTTTGGTTCAAGCCCACGTGACGGAACTCCACCCCTTCTGGCCAGCGCCATGGGGCAACTACCAATTTGTCGCATTACAGGACCCGACAAGGACTTTCAATGTGGATGCGGCTTTTACGGTCCTTTGCACCCATACGGACGCCCGGGGAGTTCTTTGGTCGGAATATTGAGCGGAAATGGCCCGCCGGAACTCCAGGGGAAATACGTGGACTTGGATAAAATCCATTTTCGTTCCCCCGGCTACATCCACACGCCTTCCCTCACTCGGCCCGGGGGCGCCACCATCGGCTTCGAAAGCTTTGGGCCCGCCCGGTTCTCGACCCCATCGTGCCGGATCCGAAGTGCCGGGTGGGGGTCATGAAAAAAAATGGATTCACCCTGATCGAATTGATGCTGGTGGTGGCCATCATCGCCTTGCTGGCGGCCATCGCCCTCCCCCAATTCGCCAATCTGATCGAAAAATCCCGGGAAGCCAGCAACCGAGGCAACATGGGGACGGTCCGAAGCGCGCTGGAAATTTATTACGTGGACAACGACGGCATTTATCCGCGCTACGCCATGGGCCCCACCTGCTGGGGAAACGGCACACTGGAACTCCAGGGGAAATACGTGGACTTGGATAAAATCCATTTTCGTTCCCCCGGCTACATCCACTCGCCTTCCCTCACTCTTCCCGGGACCGCCATCATCGGCTTCGGAAACTTCGGGCCCACCCCGGTTCTCGATCCCATCACGCCGGACCTTTGGTTGCCCCAGTACGACTATTACGCCACGGGCCCCATCGGCTGCGGGCCGGTCCCCCTGGCCCGGGTGGGTTTTTATTGCACCCACACGGATTTGTCGGGACGGACCTGGAGCACGTGGTAAAAAAGACCGATCGGGGGAATGGATTTTCCGATGGTCCGGCCCGAGGCGGGTCGGACCGGCGTCAGAAGAGGTAGCGCCCCGCGTCGGGAACGAAGGCGTTGGGCAGATGGGCGATTTCCTCGCCCGATAGGCCGACCACGTCGAAACGCAAGGGACGGTCCGCCAAACCCCGCACCTTGACGAAATCCAGGGCCGCTTTGGCCACCCGGGCCTGCTTGGCGCGGGTCACGAACTCCTCCGGCCGGCCGAAATCCGTCCCGGACCGAGCTTTCACCTCGACAAACACCACCGTCGCCCCCTCTTCCATCACCAAATCCACTTCGCCGAATCGCGTGCGGTGGTTGGCCGCGAGGAATCGAAACCCCTTTTTCTCCAAATGGCGGCGGGCGGTTTGCTCGGCCCGCGCGCCGGGCGATATTGTCGGGGCGCGGCGAAACCAGCGCGTCAAGGGATGGCCTCGCCGGTCCAAGCTCGGCCCCCATTCGCACCGGGCTTTGACCCGTGCGAATACGGGAGGCTCTTTTTATCCAGGCGGTCCCTCCGCGTCAGTTGGGCGAACACGTCGGGGGCAGGGGGAATTGGGGGGACAGGGTGGCCCGGACGGGGGCGAAACTTTTCCGATGCAGGGCGCAGGGGCCGTGCCGTCGAAGAGCCTCGGCGTGATCCGGGGTGCCGTAGCCTTTGTGGCGGTCGAACCCGTAGGCGGGGTATTGGCGGTGGGCGTCGGCCATCCAGCGGTCCCGCGTCACTTTGGCCAGTACGCTGGCCGCCGCAATGGAGGCGCTTAACCCGTCGCCCCCCACGACGGTTTTTTGAAGTCGGGCGGGAAGTTGGGGAATGGTTTGATTGCCGTCCACGAGGATGAGGGACGGCGCGGCGCCCAGCTTCTCCACCGCTTCGGCCATGGCGCCCAGGGAGGCTTTCAAGATGTTTTTCGCGTCGATGATTTCCGCCGAGGCGAAAGCCACCGCGTGAAACAGGGCTTCGGACCGAATGAGATCGTAGAACCGGTCCCGGGCGGCGGGCGTCATTTTCTTGCTGTCGTTCAATCCGGTCCAATCGGTTTCGGGCTTGAGGACCACGGCGGCGGCCACCACCGGGCCGGCCCAGGGGCCGCGCCCGGCTTCGTCCACCCCCGCCAAAATAAAAAACCCCTTTTCGCGCCAACCGGAATCGAACGCGAAAAGGGGTTTTGACACGAAACGATGTTAGCGCGTAGCGGCGGGCTCCAGCGGGGCGGGTCCGGCGTTCTTGCCTTCCGCCGCTTTGGCGACGGGGGACGCGATTTCTTCCTCGATGCGGGCGGCTTTGCCCGTGAGGTCCCGGAGGTAATAAAGTTTGGCGCGGCGCACTTTGCCCGAGCGAAGCACCTTGAGGCTTTCGATGCGGGGGCTGTGGAGCGGAAGAGTCCGCTCGACGCCCACGCCGAAGGACATTTTGCGCACGGTGAAGGTCGAGGCGATGCCGTGGCCGCGTTTGCGGATCACGACGCCTTCGAAGGCCTGAATACGCTCGCTCTCTCCTTCGACGATCTTGATGTCGACGCGAACGACGTCGCCCACGCGGAAGGCGGGCGGGTTCTTTTTCAAAAAGGCGCTTTCAACTTTTTCGAGAATGGGGTTCATGGCAATCTCACTTTTTAATTTTCAATAAATCCGGCCGCTTCTTTTTGGTGGCCGCCGCCGAGGCGGCTTCGCGCCAGGCGGCGATGGCTTTGTGGTCCCCGCCCAAAAGAACGGGGGGCACTTTCCGTCCGCGCCAATCGGCGGGCCGGGTGTAGTGGGGGCAGTCCAACCGTCCCCGCCAACCGTCGGCGAAGGAATCCCAGGCCAAACTGTCGGCTTCCTTCACCGTGCCCGGAATCTTCCGCACGACCGCGTCCACAACCGCCATGGCGGGAATTTCCCCGCCGGTCAAGACGACATCCCCGAGAGACACTTCGAGGTCGATCCACTCAAAAATTCGTTCGTCCACGCCTTCGTAATGCCCGCAAATCAACGCGAGGCGTTTCTTTTTCGCCAGCCGGTCGGCCAGGGCTTGGGTGAAGGGGCGTCCCTGGGGCGACAAGTAAATCACAAAAGGTTTGGTCCGGCCTTTTCCCGTGGCCCCGATGGATTTCAAGGCCCGGTGGAGCGGCTCGGCCTGAATCACCATCCCGGGTCCGCCGCCGTAGGGCCGGTCGTCCACGGTGCGGTGCTTGTTGTCGGCGAATTCGCGAATGTCGTGGACCCGAAGGTCGGCCAGGCCCTTAATCCGGGCCTTGCCCAGCAGGCTTTCGCCGAACGCCCCCTCGAACATCCGGGGGAACAGTGTCAAAACGTCAACGCGCACGGTCCACGCGTCCGCCGGTCGCCCGGCCTTACTCTTCCAAAAGCTTGATGTCGATGCGCGCGTCGTCCGCGCCGAAGGCCGCGTTGGCCACGATGCGGAGCGAGTCGATGGTTTTGCCGCGTCGGCCGATGATTTTGCCCCGGTCCTCGGGGGCCACGCTCAACTCGACGGTCCGTTCGGCTTCCGCCCAGCGGGCGTGAACGTCGTCCGGCCGTTGGACCAGATTTTTCGCGACGGACAGAACCCAGTCGAGGGCGGACGGCATGGGAAAAAAGAGCTTAGTTGGCGGCCGCGGTGGCCCGGGGCGCCGATTCGGACGGGACCAGGGAACCGGCGTTTTTGAGGGCCGTGCGGAGGGTGTCGGACGCCTGGGCGCCTTGGGAAAGCCAGTATTTGAGGCGCTCGACGTTGACGGTGATCCGGTTGGCTTTGTCCTTGGGGTGATAATGGCCGAGGACTTCCAATCCGGCGGCATCGCGGGCCTTGCGGCTGTCGATGGCGACAATGCGGAAATGGGGCGTTTTCGGGCGCCCGACTTTTTGAAGACGAAGGCGAACCATGTGTGTGGGATCCTCTCGATTAAATTCGGGTTATTTTACCTCAGGGGGAGACCCCCTGTCAAGCGAAAATCCCCCGAAATTCATAAAATGGCGCGCCATGGACGCCACGCTGAGAGACGACGTTCGAACCCTGACCACCTGGTTGGGCCGTATCATCCGGGAACAGGAGGGGGAAGCCTTTTTTACCAAATTGGAGCGACTTCGCCAATTGGCCAAGGCCACCCGGACGCGTCCCGGCGCCTCGCCCCGGGCGGCCCTACGGGTTTTCGTTGAACGCTTGTCCGCCCGGGAGGCCCAAAGCATGGCCCGGGCCTTCACGCTCTATTTTCAGCTGGTCAATCTGGCCGAGGAGCACCACCGGTTGGAACGCCTGCGCGCCCGGGAGCGGGATTCCGGGGCCCCCCCTTTGTCCATCGAAAAAGCCCTCGAAAGTTTTCGGCGGGCGGGCGTGTCCCGGGCGCGCGTCGCCCGGGCCGTGGCCGACCTTCGCCTGGAGCCCGTGTTTACCGCCCACCCCACCGAAGCCAAGCGCCGGGTGGTCCTTCGCCACCTGCTCCGCGTGGCCGAATTGTGGGAGGAGCACCGGCGGGCCGACCGGTCGCCGTCGGAGCGGCGTCGGTCCGAAAACGCCCTGCTGGAGTCCCTGGAAGCCCTTTGGCAAACCCAACCGGTGCGCCAGCGGCGCGTGACGGTGGAGGACGAAGTGCGGAACGTCCTTTTTTTCCTGATCGGCACGGTGCCCCGGGCGGCGGCGGATTTTTGGGACGCTTGGACGGAGGCCGCGGCCTGCCTCGCCCCCGGCGCGGCGCCCTCTCCCCGGCTTTTGACTTTTGGAACCTGGGTGGGGGGGGACCGGGACGGCAACCCCTCCGTCACCCCCGACGTGTCCCGATGGGCCTTGGCCGAACAACGGCGAACCGCCCTGGCGTTTTACCGGACGGCGGTGCGGGACCTTCAATCCCTGCTGACCTCCTCCGCCTCGGCCGCCCGGGTGGACCCGGCGGTGGTGAAATCCTTGAACAAAGACCGGCGGGCCCTCCCGGAGCTGGAGGACCGCCTCCGTCATTGGGAACGGGGGGAATACTACCGCGCCAAGCTTTGGGCCGTGGAGGCCCGTCTGGTCCGGGCCCAATCCGGGGACAAAGGCGGCTACCCGGGCCCCGCGGGGTTGGTCGACGACTTGGTTCTCCTTCGACGGAGCTTGGAAAAAAACGGGGGCGCCCGCACGGCCCACGGCGCGCTCCGGACCCTGGAGCGCCAGGTCCGGCTGTTCGGTTTTCACCTGGCCCGGCTGGATTTTCGCCAGCACAGCGGTCGGGTGCGGGCCGCGGCCGAAGCCCTGGCCGGCGGGCGGCCGACGACCGCCGAATGGCCCGCCCGGGTGGCGGCGGGCGCCCCGCGGGCGGTGCCCCGGATCGCGGGCGACGGGTTGGCCCTCCGGGAGATGGAAACCCTGGCGGAATTGCAAAAAATCCATGGAACGCGGGCCGCCGACCACTACATTTTGTCCATGACGGGCTCCGCCGACGACCTGTGGGCGGCGCTCTTTTTGGCCCGGCGCGCGGGGCTCGTCCGCCGGGAGGGAAACCGTTGGCGTTCGACGGTGGACATCGTCCCGTTGTTCGAGACGGTGGAGGACTTGTCCCGGGCCCCCGCGCTGATGGCGGCTTTGTGGCGTCACCCCTTGTATCGGCAAATCCTGGACTCCCGGGGCGGGGCCCAGGAAATCATGCTCGGGTATTCCGATTCCAACAAAGACGCGGGGTATTTGGCCGCCAATTATCATTTGTATCGCGCCCAGGACGCCCTGGGCCGGGCCGCGGAAAAAGCCGGCGTCCGCCTGCGGTTCTTTCACGGGAAAGGCGGGACCATCGACCGGGGCGGGGGTCCGGCGCACCGGGCCATTTTGGCCGCGCCGCGCTCGGTTCCCGGGGGGCGGCTTCGAATCACCGAGCAGGGCGAGGTGATCGCCTACAAATACGGCCGCCCGGCGGTGGCCCGGCGGAATTTCGAGCAAATGGCGAGCGCGGTGCTGACCGCGGAGCTGATGCCGCCGGGGGCCGCCCTCTCGACCGCGCGACGGTCGGTCTACGAAGGGGTCCTGGGCGAAATCGCCGAGGCCTCCCGCCGCCACTACCGGGCGTTGGTGTACGAGACCCCGGGCTTCGCCGATTACTTCGCGCAGGCGACGCCCATCGATTTGATCGCGCGGGTGGAAATCGCCAGCCGGCCGGTGTTTCGAAGCGGAAAAACCAAGGAAGGATCGCCGCGGGTTGCCGCGGCCCCGTCGCTCGCCGACATGCGCGCCATCCCCTGGGTTTTTTCCTGGACCCAATCCCGAAATCTTCTTCCGGCGTGGTTCGGCGCCGGGAGCGCCCTGGGAAATTTTTTAGAGGAAAAGGGGGCCTTTGGGCGGGGGGTGCTCGCCGACATGTACGCCCGGTGGCCTTTTTTCGCGGCCTTGCTCGACAACCTCGAGCTGTCCTTGGCCAAGGCCGACTTAACCATCGCCGAGGGCTACGCGGCGCTGGTCAAGGACCGTGGTCTTCGATCCTCGATCTTTGAACGAATCCGAGAGGAGCACCGACGAACCGTCAGCGCCCTTCGGTCGATCACCGGGCACGCCTCGCCGCTGGAGCGGTCGCCGGTCCTTCGGGAATCCATCGCCCTGCGAAATCCCTACGTGGACTCCCTGAGCGCTCTGCAGACGCGTTTCTTGCGTTTGTGGCGGGACCCTCGTCGGTCGCCCGCGGAGCGGGAGAAGGCGCTCGGCGTGCTGCTGGTCACCCTCAACGGGATCGCGGCGGGCATGAAAAGCACGGGGTGATTTTTGTCCGGCCCTGCGTGGGTCGGGGAGACGAAAGGATTTGGTCCGGTTCGGGGAAAGCCGACGGACGGCTTACCAGGGTTTGGGGCGGCCCTCGCCTTCCCAGGGGATTTCGAGGGATTTGTTTCCCGGGTCCCGCCAGACGGCTTCGAGCATCCATACGCGGGGGTGGCCCAGGAAGGCAATTTGGGGGAGGGCCACGTCGGTCAGGGCAATCCGGCGGGTGGGGTAAAAAGAGTTGGTGCAATACAGGAGAAGCCGCGACTTCGTGCTCGGGAGGATCGCGGCCAATCGTTCCTGGGTGATGTCGGAACCCAAATGAACGGCGCCCGCGACGTGCCCCCGGTCGAATTCTTCCCGGGTTCGGAGATCGGCCACCACGACGTCTTTTTCGCCCCGCCATTTGCGAAACTCCCGCAGCGTGGCCGTGTGTTTTTTGTAATTGAAGGACGCCACGAAACGGGCGTAATCCTGGGGCGTGGCCGGTTTGACGGGCGGATTGGCGTCCCGAGGGTCGGCGAGCGGCCGGTCTTCCGGAAGCGGCGAGGGGGAGGCGGCCGCGAGCCACAACGGCGCCGCCATCAAGGCGGCCAGCGCTCCCATCGAACCCCGGTGTCTCATGGGAAAATCATACACCCTTTTCCGACCTTCTTCAAAAGGAAAGCGCTCCGCTCCCCGCTCGGTTTGACGGTTCTTGCCGCCTTTGGTAGACTGGTGCGGGTCCGACAACCGTTGGTCCCCACCCTCCGCCCGCTCCGGGCGGTCACATAGGAACAAAAACCCGTGAACGCCGAGTCTGCCGTGGCCGACGCCGCCGACCAAAGGCTTTACCCCTCCCCCGAACCCCTGGTTCGGCTGGCCAACGCGTTCCACGACCCTTTAAACAACGCCGTGGCCACCGCGCGGACCTGCTATTCCCCCCGGGTGATCACCGCCGAGGAAGTGGGCCGGGACGAAAAATCCCGGGCCCAGCGGGACGCCATCGCCGACAGCACCTACAAAGCCGGGCACCACACCACCCTGCAGCACGCCACCTTTCAATTCGTCCTGGAGCGGGTGTCCCGCCAATTCATTTGGTCGTTCCTGCACAGCCATCCCTTTTACAATTCCGAGCAGGTGAGCCAGCGTTACGTCACCGTGGGGCCCGACACGTTGGTGACGCCGCCCTTGGCCGGCCGGGCCCTGGACCTCTACCGAGAGACGGCCGCCCGGCAGATGGACGCCTACCTTCGATTGACCGACCTGCTCCGTCCCGCGGTCGAGCGGGAATACAAAAAGATCTTTCCCCTGCGCAACCCGGCCGAAAAACCCTGGGCCAAGTTCGTCCAACGCAAAGCCCAGGAGGTGGCCCGCTACGTGTTGCCGGTGGCCACCCACGCGCACCTCTACCACACCGTGAGCGGGTTGACCCTCCATCGCTACCACCGAATTTGCCAAAGCTTCGACACCCCGCTGGAGCAACGGGTCGTCGTGGGCAAAATGATCGACGCCGTGCGGGCGGTGGACCCCGCCTTTGTCGACCGCATGGAAGACCCGATCCCCCTGGACCAAACGCCCGAATACCGGTGCTTCCAGGAATTCCACGGGTCGGCGTCCCCCGCCCGGGCGTTCCTGAAAGAATTCGATCTTCGTTTGGGCGGTTTGAGCTCCAAAATGGTGGACCACAAAGCCAACGGCGAAGCCGTCTTGGCCCAGGCGGTGCGGTCGGTCCTGGGCGTGCCCCGGGCGGCCTTGTCCGACGACGACGCCATCGACCGCGTGTTGAACCCGGCCCGGAACCCCTATTTGTCCGAAGCCCTCAACCTGGGCGGTCACGCGAAACTGCTCCGCACCATGGTCCACATGCATTTCACCTTCGCCAAGAAGATTTCCCACACGGCGGACAGCCAGGACCAGCGCCACCGGATGACCCCGGCCTCCCGCCCCGTGCTTTCGGGCCACTTCGTGCCCGACACGCCCGATTTCATCACGCCGGAATTGATCCGCCATTCCCCGGAGGCCCAGGCCTTTTACGAGGGGAATCTCACGGCCCTCTGGGGCAAGATCGGGGAATTGCTGAACCTGGGCGTGTCCCGGGAAGACGCCCTCTATCTTCTGCCCAACGCCGTCAGCGTCCGGTTCGAGGAATCCGGCGATTTGTTGAATTTCCACCACAAATGGACCAAACGGTTGTGCTACACCGCCCAGGAAGAAATCTGGCGGACGTCCAAGGAAGAAGTGGATCAGCTGGCCCGGGTGGCCCCGCGCGTCGCGCGGCACCTGGGCGCCCCCTGCGCGCTCCGCGCGGCGGCGGGCGTCCGTCCCTTCTGCCCCGAGGGCGATCGGTTTTGCGGGGTGCTCGTTTGGAAAAAACCCGTCGCGGCTTACGAAAGGATTCTGTAAATGTCCACGCTCATCGTTGTCGGCGCCCAATGGGGCGACGAAGGCAAAGGAAAAATCGTCCACCTGCTCGGCAAAAAAGCCGATCTCATCGTGCGTTACCAGGGCGGCAACAACGCCGGCCACACGGTCGTTTTTGACGGAAAGCATTTCGTCCTCCACCAAATCCCGTCGGGCATTCTCCAGCCCGGCAAAACCTGCCTGATCGCCAACGGCGTCGTCATGGACCCCTGGGCCCTCCGGGAAGAGGCGGATTTCCTGGTGTCGCGGAAAATCCGCGTGTCGGGGCGCCTTTTCATCAGCGCCTGGGCCCACTTGATTTTGCCCTACCACCGCCACCTGGACGCCCTGCGGGAATCCGGCAGCGGCAAGATCGGCACGACCAAGCGCGGCATCGGCCCCGCCTATTCCGACAAAGTCGGCCGCGTGGGCATCCGCCTGGCGGACTTCATGGACCGTCAGGCGTTTCACGATTTGGTGGAGCAGAACCTTCAGGCCAAGGCCCCGTTGTTGACGAGCCTCGTTTCCCTGGACAAGTTGCGGGAGGAAACCTACAGGGACGAAGACGCCCTCCGCGCCTTCTTCAAGCCGCTGGTGGCCGACACCCCGGGGCTCTTGCAAAAAGCTCTCCAGAAAAAGAAAAACATTCTTTTCGAGGGCGCTCAGGGAACCTTGTTGGACGTGGATTTCGGGACCTATCCGTTCGTGACCTCCTCCAACCCCATCGCGGGGGCGGCCTGCGTGGGGTCCGGCGTGGGGCCGGCCTTCATCGACGAAGTGTTGGGCGTGGTCAAGGCCTACACCACCCGGGTGGGCGACGGGCCGTTCCCCACGGAATTGAACGACGACTTCGGCAAGTCCCTGCGGGAGCGCGGTCAGGAATTCGGCGCCACCACGGGGCGTCCCCGCCGCTGCGGGTGGTTCGACGCGGTCGTGGTTCGCCACGCCGTGCGGATCAACGGGCTGACGCGCCTGTCGTTGACGAAACTGGACGTCTTGGAAGGGGTGGACCCCATCCGGGTTTGCGTCGCCTACAAAGTCGACGGAAAACTCGTGAAGGATTTTCCCGCGTCCCGTCGGGAACAGCAAATCGCCCAGCCGGTTTACAAAAACCTGCCGGGATTCCAAGGGCCCGTCAAGGGGATCACCCGCTACGACAAATTGCCCAAGACGGCCCAACGTTACGTCCGGTTTCTCGAAAAAGAAGTCGGGGTTCCCATGACGCTCATCTCCATGGGCCGCAGCCGGGAGGAGACCATCGTGATGGACAAGAAATTCCGGTGGGTGCCGTGAAGGCCGTACTCGCTCTCGAAACGGGGCGCGTCTTCGAGGGCCGCGCCTTCGGCGCCTCCGGGGACACCGAGGGGGAAGTGGTCTTTTGCACCGCCTTGACCGGGTATCAGGAGATATTGACCGACCCCTCCTATCAACGGCAGATCGTCGTGATGACGTACCCCCACATCGGCAATTACGGGACCTCCGACGCCCTGAACGAATCGAAAAAGCCCCACGTGGCCGGTTTCGTCGCCCGGGAGTTCAGTCCCCTGGCCAGCCACTGGGGCTCCACCGCCAATTTGGAAAGCTTCATGAAAACCCACGGGGTGATCGGCATCGACGGCCTGGACACCCGGGCCCTGGTGCGCCACCTTCGGGACGTCGGCGCCTGCCGGGGAATTATTTCAACGTCGACGGAAAAGCCCAAAGCCCTCGTGGAACGGGCCAAAAAATCCGCCGCCATGGTCGGGGCCGATTTGGTGCGGGAAGTTTCCTGCGCCAAGCCCTACCCCTGGACCCCCGGAAAACCCGGGAACGGGGCGGCCCGCCGCGTGGCCCTGATGGATTTCGGCGTCAAATACAACATCATGAACTCCCTGGCCGCTCTGGGGTGCGACGTGACGGTGTTCCCCGCCACGACCTCCTTGCCGGATCTGCTCGCTTTTAAGCCCGACGGGGTGATGCTCTCCAACGGCCCCGGGGACCCGGCCGCCGTGACCTACGCCATCGATACGCTCAAGGGGTTGATCCGCCACAACGAAGGGGCCGCCGCGCCGATTCCGGTGTTCGGGATTTGCCTGGGCCACCAGTTGCTCGGGTTGGCCCTGGGCGGAAAAACCTACAAGCTGAAGTTCGGCCACCGGGGCGCCAATCACCCCGTGAAGGATTTGACCACGGGAAAAGTGGAGGTCACCACCCAAAACCACGGGTTCGTGGTGGACATCGACTCCCTGGCCAAGGGCGACGTGGAACTCACCCACATCAACTTGAACGACAACACGCTGGAGGGCCTCCGTCACAAGCGCCTCCCGATTTTCTCGGTTCAGTACCATCCGGAGGCGGCGCCGGGGCCCCACGACGCCCACTACCTCTTTGACCGGTTCTTGGGCCTGATGAAGGAGTCCGCGCGGCCATGAACAAAGCGGCGGTCCTCCTGGTTCTGGCCTTGGGCGCGGCGCCGGCCGCGGCGGCGGTGTCGACGGACACCGTGGCCGCTTCCGTGGCCGTTTCGTCTTCCGTGTTTATGCAGACCGGGGTGGCCATCGATACCCGGAACAACGTCCATTTGGTTTACGTGGACACGGCCACCTTGACCTTGAAATACGCCCAACTGGCCAACGGAACGACGACCTGGACCCTCTCCAGCGTATCGGCCGCCCAAGTCGGTCCCCAATGCGCCCTGGCCCTGGAGGGCGGGTTGTCCCCCCACGTGGTCTATTACCAAACGAACGGCACCCCGGCGGTGATGCACGGCCGGCTGAGCGGCGGTTCCTGGTCCACCGACACGGTGGAGGCCTTCACGGGCACGAACACCTTTGTCTCCATCGCGGTGGGCGCCGATCGGAATCCCCGGGTGGCCTACTACAACAGCGTTTCCTCTTCCACGGTCTTCGGCGCCCGGAGCGCCGGGGTGTGGAGCACGTTCACCGTGGTGACGAGCACTTTCGGCGGCCCGGTGGACCTGGCCCTGACCTCCGCCGACAGCGCCCGGATCGCTTTGGTGAACGGGTCGACCGTCACGAGCTTCCGGGAATTGTCCTACGCCCGGCAAACCGGCCCATCGGCCTTCTCGGTTTCCACCCCGTTTTTCATCGGAACGGACACCACCACGCTGGGGGGCCTGGCCCTCGCCCTGGACAGCCTGGGCCAGGCGCACGTGGCCGTCTACGACACCTTCAGCGACGGCTTGGACTACGTCGAATTCGACGCCGCGGGGAGCACCATCGCGGCCGTCGTCGTGGATTCCGGCCCCGGCACGGGTTTTTTCTGCGACATCGCGGTCAATTCCGCGGACGACCCGCGAATCGTTTATTTTTCCACCGCCGGGTTGAAAACAGCGACCCGGAGCGGTTCCTGGGCCCCAACGGTTTTGGACACGGGGACGGTGGTGGGCGTGGGCGCCGCCCTCGCGTTCAATCGGTTCGATCACTATCTCGCCGGTTACTTGAACGCGGACCTTTCGGAAGCCAAGTTTTTGACCGACGCGATCCGAAACTTGTCCATTGCCGGGACCGTGTTGGATTTCTCTTTCGCCCCCATCCCGGGGGTGACGTTGTCCCTGTCGGGGAACATCGCTTCCACGGCCGTTTCCATTTCCTCGGTGACCGGGGCCTATTCGGCCGACCACCTGTTTGAGGGGACCTACGGGATGGCGCCCACGTTGGCCGGCTACTCCTTTCAGCCCACGGGGCGGTCCTACAGCGTCTTGCAGTCCAGCCAAGCGGGACAAAACTATCAAGGCGGACCGGTCTCGGTGAGCACGGTGGGAAATCTTTTCAATCCCTTGGCGGGGGAATCGGCGACGCTCAATTTTTCGGTCGTGCCGGGCCGCGTTTTTGCCGGGGTGTATACCCTTCAGGGGCGGCCGGTCAAAACCTTGTTGGACGAGGACAAATCCGCCGGCAATTACAGCGTGACCTGGGACGGCCGCACTTCGGACGGCGACGTGGTGGCCAGCGGGATTTACCTGGTGCGGTTTGAAACCGACGCGCTGAAAAAGATCGTGAAAATGGCGGTGGTGAAGTAACATGCGGCGCGTCGCGCTTTGGGCCGTCGTTCTGGCGCTCGGCGCCTCCCGGGTTTGGGGGGCTTCCGATCCCCGAACGGCCGGGAATTCGCTTTTGGAAACCGCCGACGCCCGGGTGACGGGTCTTTCCGGAGCCGCGACGGCTCTCACGGGGGACGTGGGGGTCTCGGCCGTCAATCCCGCCGCCGTGCCCACCCTGGTGGGCGCCGAAATCTCAACCCAATTCGAGTCCGCGCCGGGCGACGTTCGAACGGGCTTGGCCAGTTTCGGCCGTGGGAACGGGCGCGCGGGCTGGGCGCTCACGGCGGTTTATTTCGATGCCGGAAAAATCGATATTGTGCCGGTGAGCGGGTCGCCGTACACCCGCCGGGCCCAGCAGGACCTGGTGGGCGCCCTCACGGGCGGGTTTACCCTCGGGGAAAGCCTCCGACTGGGGGTGGCCGCCAAAGTCCTTTCCTCGACCTTGGTGGGCGACTATCACGCCGCGGCCTTCGCCGGGGACGGCGGGTTTCAGTGGGACCTGTCGAAACATCTCGCCCTGGGAGCGGCCGTGACGAACGCGGGGTCCGAATTGACCTACCGGGACCAGGGCGATCCCCTGCCCACGGAGTACCGGGCCGGGGCGGCCTTGAAGTTCGAGATGGGAAGCGGCGACGAGTCCGATAATACGGACGCGCCGTGGTACACGAAGGTCCGGTCGGATAAAAACTATTTGACGATCACCGGCGACGCGATCACCGACCGTTTCGGCGGTGTGACGGGGGCGGTCGGCCTGGAATGGGATTACGCCCACCGGGCGATTCTGCGGGGCGGCGCGCGGGTGGGGCAAGCGGGCGACAGCTTTTCGGCCGGACTCGGTTTTTGGATGAAGGGGGGACGGCTGGATTACTCCTTCCAGGCGGTGGGGGATTTGCCGGACCGCCACCGCGTGACCGTGTCGTGGTTTTGGAAAAAGAAATCGGAACAATAAATTTTTGACCCGGCCCGGGGGAATCCCCGCGGCGCGGATTTGGAAGTTGACTCAAAACCGCTCTTCGGAAACGGGATTCATTTCTCCGGCCTGCGTCGTCGCTGCTCGTCGGTTTCAGGCCGCAAAAGGGCCTGCTCCCTTCTCGCGCCTCGACTCGGCGCGGATAAATGAATCCCTTTCTCGACGATCGGTTTCGAGGCAACTTCTAGGAAAGCGAAGGCTCGTTTCCCATGCCCAAACGAACGGACATCAACACCATCCTCATTCTCGGTTCCGGCCCCATCGTCATCGGCCAAGCCTGCGAGTTCGACTATTCCGGCGCCCAGGCCGTCAAGGCCCTGAAGAAGGAGGGCTACCGGGTGGTGCTCATCAATTCGAACCCCGCCACCATCATGACGGACCCGGAGTTCGCCCACGCGACTTACGTGGAGCCCCTGATCCCCTCCATGGTCGAACGGATCATTGAGAAAGAAAAACCCCAGGTCATTTTGCCGACCCTGGGCGGCCAAACCGCTTTGAACCTCGCCGTGGAGCTCCACGAGCGGGGCAGCCTCCAAAAATACGGCGTCGAATTGATCGGCGCCAAAATCGACGCCATCAAGCGCGCCGAGGACCGGGAACTCTTTAAGAAAACCATGATGGGGATCGGCCTGGAAGTCCCCCAAAGCGGCGTCGCCCGCTCCCTGGACGAAGCCCAGAAAATCGCCGAAGGGATCGGTTTCCCGCTCATCATTCGCGCCTCCTTCACCCTGGGCGGCGTGGGGTCGGCCATCGTCTACACGCGGGAGGAGTTCGTCGCCGCCGCCCGGCGGGGGCTGGACGCCAGCCCCATCCACGAGATTTTGCTCGAACAGAGCGTGATCGGTTGGAAGGAATACGAGCTGGAAGTCATGCGGGACAAAGCCGACCAGTGCGTCGTGATCTGCTCCATCGAAAACCTGGACCCCATGGGCGTTCACACCGGCGACTCGATCACCGTCGCTCCGGCCCAGACCCTGACGGACCCCGAGTACCAGATCTTGCGGAACCAAGCCTTCGCCTGCATCCGCGCCATCGGCGTCGAAACCGGCGGCTCCAACGTCCAATTCGCCGTGGACCCCAAAACGGGCCGGACGGTCATCATCGAGATGAACCCCCGGGTCTCCCGGTCCTCGGCCCTGGCCTCCAAGGCCACGGGGTTCCCCATCGCGAAGATCGCGGCGCTCCTGGCCGTGGGCTACCGCCTGGACGAGATCCCCAACGACATCACGAAAAAAACCCCGGCCTGCTTTGAGCCCGTCATCGACTACGTGGTCACCAAGGTCCCCCGTTTCGCCTTTGAGAAATTCACCGAGGCCGATCAGACGCTCACGACCAGCATGAAATCCGTCGGCGAAGTCATGGCCATGGGACGCACTTTCCGGGAATCGCTCCAGAAGGCCCTTCGGGGCTTGGAGATCGGCCGCGCGGGCCTCGGCGCCGACGGAAAATCCATCGTGCCCAAGGTGGACGCCGCGGAAAAGCGCCTGGCCGCGGGGGAAGCCGACCCGGACCGGGCCAAGCTGATCGAGGACATTCAGCACAAATTGCGCGTCCCCAACTGCGACCGGATTTTCTACATCAAATACGCTTTTCAGTTGGGTCTGTCCCTGGAGGACATCCACCGGCTTTCGGCCATCGACCCCTGGTTCCTGGAGCAGATTCAGCGGATTTGGATTCTGGAAAAAGAAGTTCGGGCGGCGGGGAAAAAGCTGCCCCTGGAATTGCTGCACCGGGCGAAGCGCGACGGTTTCTCCGACGCCCAGATCGCCTATCTCACGGGCCTCTCCGTCGACGCCGTGGCCAAAACCCGAAAAAAGAATTTCCCCGTGGCGTTTAAGCGCGTGGACACCTGCGCCGCCGAATTCCCGGCCGACACGCCCTATTTCTATTCGACCTACGAGCCGGAGGACGAGTTCGTGCCCTTGTCGAAGAAGGACCGGGTCATCGTCCTGGGCGGCGGGCCCAACCGCATCGGCCAGGGCATCGAATTCGACTACTGTTGCGTCCACGCGGCCTGGGCCATCAAGGAATGCGGCCACGAAGCCGTCATGGTCAACTGCAACCCGGAAACCGTCTCGACCGACTACGACACCTCGGACCAATTGTTTTTCGAGCCTTTGACCCTGGAAGACGTGGTCAACGTGGTCGAGCGCATCAAAGCCAGGGGCGTCATCCCCCAGTTCGGCGGCCAGACGCCGTTGAATTTGGCCAAGGCTTTGCTTAAAGCCGGCGTTAAAATTCTCGGCACCTCCGCCGATTCCATCGACATCGCCGAGGACCGGGAACGTTTCGGCGACCTTCTTAAGGAATTGAAGATCCCGCACCCCGCCCACGGCACCGCCCGGAACATCAAAGAAGCCGAGGCCGCCGCCGAGCGCGTGGGCTACCCCGTGATGGTCCGCCCCTCCTACGTTTTAGGCGGCCGGGCCATGGAAGTGGTCTACGACAAAACCCAATTGGCCGATTACATGCGCCGGGCGCTGGAGTCCGGCGCCGGTTTGCCCATCCTGTTGGATCGGTTTTTGGAGGACGCCAAGGAAGTGGACGTGGACGCCATCTGCGACGGCAAAGACGTCTACATCGCCGGCATCATGGAGCACATCGAGGAAGCCGGCATCCATTCCGGCGACTCGGCCTGCGTTTTGCCGCCCTACAGCCTGGAGCCCAAGGTCATCGCCGCCCTGGAGCGACACACCAAGGACATGGCCAAGGCCCTGAACGTCAAAGGTCTCATCAACATCCAGTATGCGGTGCAGGGCGGCACGGTCTACGTTTTGGAAGCCAACCCCCGGGCGAGCCGCACCGTGCCCTTTGTGTCCAAAGCCACGGGCGTGCCCCTGGCCAAGGTGGCCGCCAAGGTGATGGTCGGCGTTTCCCTGGACGAAGCCCTGGAGCCTTACCAAGCCATGATCAAGAAAAAGAAACCCTGGTACTCGGTCAAGGAAGTGGTGTTCCCCTGGATGCGGTTTCCGGAGGTGGACGTGGTGCTGGGCCCCGAAATGCGGTCCACCGGCGAAGTGATGGGGATCGACGAAAACTACGGTTTGGCCTTCGCCAAGTCCCAGGCCGCCGCCGGCGGACCCTTGCCCAAGAGCGGAACGGTCTTGTTCAGCCTTCGGGAGCGGGACCGGGCCCAGGCCCTGCCCGTGGCCCAGGCCTTCCAGTCCATGGGATACGGCCTCATGGCCACCGAGGGGACTTATCTGTATTTGAAGGGAAAGGGCCTCGATATTCAACCCGTCAAGAAAATCGCCGAAGGGCGGCCCAACGTGCTGGACGTGATCAAAAACCGGGAAGTGGTCATGGTGGTCAACACCCCCCACGGCCACCGCGCCCGGTCCGACGGTTTCCAAATCCGCCGCACGGCGCTTCTCTCCAACGTGCCGCTCATCACCACCTACGCCGCGGCCCGGGCCGTGGTGGAAGGGCTCCAGAAATCCCGGGAGAAAAAGTGGCAGGTCCGCTCCCTCCAGGAGCTTTACGCGACCGCCCAGCCCCCGGCGCCCAAGTTGGAAACCATCCCTTCCCGGTAGGTCCTTGGAGGGGCCGCCCCTTCCTTCGCGGGAGGCCGCGCAAAGGTGGACCGTCTTCTTCTCCGATCGGTGGGCCCCAATCGGATCCCGTCCATTCTTTCCAATCACGGCTTTTTTTCGTTCCCGGTGCTCGTCCCGAGCCGATCGGCGGCGACCGTCCAATTCGCTAAAGAGGGAAAGCCGGTGCCCCCGTTGGCCTTAATTGTCCGCTGTTTGATTGCGACTCCACAGGAGGTTTTTATCTCCTGACGGTGAAAGGCCTCCGGAAGGCCCGGAGTCGGTTCCTCCGAGGGCTCACCGCCGCGGGATTCCCCAACCCGTCTTTGCCGGTTCCCTGGCTGTCGCGGAACGCCTCCCCGCCCTCATTGATCGAAGCGAATCGTTGGAACTTTTTTCCCTTGCGCATTCGCCCAAACCCGTTAAATAAGACAAATTTTGCCAGCTATTGCGCCCGGGCCGAAGGGGGGATACGCTTGGGGAGACGAGTCCGGGGGGGGTATGGGGTCCTTCAAGCCGAGGCGGGGGTTTACTCTCATTGAGTTGATGTTGGTGGTCGCCATCATCAGCCTTCTGGCGGCCATTGCCATCCCGAAGTTCGGCAATCTGGTCATCAAAGCCAAAGAGGCCGCCATCAAAGGGCACCTCGGCTCCCTCCGTTCCGCCATCCACATTTATTACTCAAACAACGAAGGGTTTTATCCGCAAAATATCGTGGGAATGCTCCTGGACCAGCAAGCCATTCGAAAATGCCTGGTCCCGAATTACATCGACAATATTTCGTTGTTCGAAATTCCGACGGTTCAACACGCCTACGGCCTTTCAAGCATGGACGCCCAGGGGGTCCTCAATTACACCGTAACCGATTTTTGGTATGCGGCCGGCTGCAGCACATGGAAATACAACCAATCGATAGGGTTGCTCTCGGCCAGTTGTTCCCACCAAAACACCTCCGGAAAAACCTGGAGTTTGGAATAATGGAATCCCCCTCGCCCCATTCCGGGGGTCCGCTTGGCCCGAGTTTTAAAATGCCGAGGGTCGGGGCGTTCTGCTATTAAGGTAGGCCTGGAAGGCGGGTGTCTCTATCCGTCCAAAGACGACCGGAGGCCCTCCCGGCTATTAAGCGACGGCACCCCGGCTGGGGAAAAATCAAGGCTCCGGGGAATCCGAATTTCCATTTCGGGCCACAAGCGACGGCTTGTCAACTCGCCCCAGCCACTCCATGCAAAAAGATGGCCGGGTGGATTTCGTTGTCTCCTTTTTCCGAAAATAAGCCATTTAAAGCGTCCAATCGCCTTCCCAAGATCCTTTTCACCAATCCATTTACAATATATTTGAAAGTCCGTTAAATTCGATTTACATTTTATTTGCGTGCATTTTACCGTTTGTTAAGAAATCATTAAGCCCCATGGCGCATTATAATCCCCGCATCTCGGTGGTTGCACGTGTTTCAAAATCGCGTGACGGAGGATCAAATGCGAAAATTAACGTTGGGGACTCTGTTTCAAGTTCCTTCGGTGATTGTTAAACCCTTGAGTTTCCTAATTACGGCCGCCATGGCTTTCCCCCAAACCGCCTTCGCTCTTTCCGCGCTCGATCCCCGCGGGAACCGGGAATCCCGGGGAAGCTCCGCCCAGACCATCTCGGAGCAAGAAGCCGACCAAAACAGGAGATTGGAAACCCTGCAGGGATCCACCGAGAACCAGGGGTTCCAACTGCCGTCGGCCGAATCCCTGAACGCGATCCTTTCGGCGGAGGATATGAAGGACGGGCGGGTCGTGAATCCCGCGACGCCGGGTCAACAGGCCGCTTCGGATTTAAACGACAGGGTTCGAGCCAACCGAAAACTGACCCCCCGGGGCCCCGCTCGTCTTTCGCCTCGAGGTCGTTCCCCTCAGCCTCCGGCGTCTCTCCCGCGCACCCAGGCAGGCCAGACGCAAACCACGATGCATTTTACGACGCCGATGGACGTGGGCATTCCCGGAGTCCTCGCGACCGGAAAGTCCGAAGTGTCCACCCGGTCGACGGGGTCCGGCGGGGTCCAAGTGGAGGACGCGCGGGCCACGATCGATATTACGGATGGGACAAAAGCCACCCAGGTCCGGCAACGGAGAATCCAACCGGACGGTTCCTGGACCGAGACTTCCGTTTTAACTCTTTCGGAAGGAACGAAGCTGGAAAGCGTGACGCGGATGGCGGGGGGCCGTGGGACGACGTCGTCAATGTTGACGAAGGCGGACGGGACGGTCGTTCAAACGGAATCGGTGTTGGACGCGGCGGGGCGAGTGACGCAAAGCCGGTCGACCGGACCGGAGGGAACGACGCTTCGAACGGACTACACGTATGACGCCAACGGACGGTTGACGGGTTTTAAGGAGGAAACGCGGAAGGAAACGCGGACGCAAACGCGATTCGACCGGCCGGCGGACCTGGGGATTCCGGGGAAGCTCGTGAACGAGACGACGCGGGTGAGCCGGGAGAAGACGGTCGACGGGGTGAAGGCGATCCAGACCGACGACGTATAAGTTCGCGGACGGGACGACGGGGACGGGGCGGTCGGAAGAGGTGGTGGAAAGGACGGAACGTCGACCCGAAACGACGTGATAACGATGTCCGATGGGGCGCGGCTGGAAAGCGTGACGCGGATGGCGGGGGGTCGCGGGACCGGGACGTCGGTGTTGACGAAGGCGGACGGGACGGTGATCCGGACGGTGGTGGAGTTGGACGCGGCGGGACGCCTTCAGCGGAGCGAATCGGCCGGACCGGAGGAACGACGCTTCGAACGGACTACACGTATGACGCCAACGGACGGTTGACGGGTTTTAAGGAGGAAACGCGGAAGGAAACGCGGACGCAAACGCGATTCGACCGGCCGGCGGACCTTGGGATTCCGGGGAAGCTCGTGAACGAGACGACGCGGGTGAGCCGGGAGAAGACGGTCGACGGGGTGAAGGCGATCCAGACCGACACGACGTATAAGTTCGCGGACGGGACGACGGGGACGGGGCGGTCGGAAGAGGTGGTGGAAAAGGACGGAACGTCGACCCGAAACGACGTGATAACGATGTCCGATGGGGCGCGGCTGGAAAGCGTGACGCGGATGGCGGGGGGTCGCGGGACCGGGACGTCGGTGTTGACGAAGGCGGACGGGACGGTGATCCGGACGGTGGTGGAGTTGGACGCGGCGGGACGCCTTCAGCGGAGCGAAGTCGACCGGACCGGAGGGAACGACGCTTCGAACGGACTACACGTATGACGCCAACGGACGGTTGACGGGTTTTAAGGAGGAGACGCGGAAGAAACGCGGACGCAAACGCGATTCGACCGGCCGGCGGACCTGGGGATTCCGGGGAAGCTGGTGATCGAAATCAAGCGAGTGACGCAGGAGACGACGGTCGACGGGGTGAAGGCGATCCGCACGACGATGACGTACAAGTTTTCGGACGGATCAACGGGCGAGGGACGGTCGGAAGAGGTGGTGGAAAAGGACGGAACGTCGACCCGAAACGACGTGATAACGATGTCCGATGGGGCGCGGCTGGAAAGCGTGACGCGGATGGCGGGGGGTCGCGGGACCGGGACGTCGGTGTTGACGAAGGCGGACGGGACGGTGATCCGGACGGTGGTGGAGTTGGACGCGGCGGGACGCCTTCAGCGGAGCGAGTCGACCGGACCGGAGGAACGACGCTTCGAACGGACTAACGTATGACGCCAACGGACGGTTGACGGGTTTTAAGGAGGAAACGCGGAAGGAAACGCGGACGCAAACGCGATTCGACCGGCCGGCGGACCTGGGGATTCCGGGGAAGCTCGTGAACGAGACGACGCGGGTGAGCCGGGAGAAGACGGTCGACGGGGTGAAGGCGATCCAGACCGACACGACGTATAAGTTCGCGGACGGGACGACGGGGACGGGGCGGTCGGAAGAGGTGGTGGAAAGGACGGAACGTCGACCCGAAACGACGTGATAACGATGTCCGATGGGGCGCGGCTGGAAAGCGTGACGCGGATGGCGGGGGGTCGCGGGACCGGGACGTCGGTGTTGACGAAGGCGGACGGGACGGTGATCCGGACGGTGGTGGAGTTGGACGCGGCGGGACGCCTTCAGCGGAGCGAGTCGACCGGACCGGAGGGAACGACGCTTCGAACGGACTACACGTATGACGCCAACGGACGGTTGACGGGTTTTAAGGAGGAGACGCGGAAGGAAACGCGGACGCAAACGCGATTCGACCGGCCGGCGGACCTGGGGATTCCGGGAAGCTGGTGATCGAAATCAAGCGAGTGACGCAGGAGACGACGGTCGACGGGGTGAAGGCGATCCGCACGACGATGACGGCAAGTTTTCGGACGGATCAACGGGCGAGGGACGGTCGGAAGAGGTGGTGGAAAGGACGGAACGTCGACCCGAAACGACGTGATAACGATGTCCGATGGGGCGCGGCTGGAAAGCGTGACGCGGATGGCGGGGGGTCGCGGGACCGGGACGTCGGTGTTGACGAAGGCGGACGGGACGGTGATCCGGACGGTGGTGGAGTTGGACGCGGCGGGACGCCTTCAGCGGAGCGAATCGGCCGGACCGGAGGGAACGACGCTTCGAACGGACTACACGTATGACGCCAACGGACGGTTGACGGGTTTTAAGGAGGAAACGCGGAAGGAAACGCGGACGCAAACGCGATTCGACCGGCCGGCGGACCTTGGGATTCCGGGGAAGCTCGTGAACGAGACGACGCGGGTGAGCCGGGAGAAGACGGTCGACGGGGTGAAGGCGATCCAGACCGACACGACGTATAAGTTCGCGGACGGGACGACGGGGACGGGGCGGTCGGAAGAGGTGGTGGAAAGGACGGAACGTCGACCCGAAACGACGTGATAACGATGTCCGATGGGGCGCGGCTGGAAAGCGTGACGCGGATGGCGGGGGTCGCGGGACCGGGACGTCGGTGTTGACGAAGGCGGACGGGACGGTGATCCGGACGGTGGTGGAGTTGGACGCGGCGGGACGCCTTCAGCGGAGCGAGTCGACCGGACCGGAGGAACGACGCTTCGAACGGACTACACGTATGACGCCAACGGACGGTTGACGGGTTTTAAGGAGGAGACGCGGAAGGAAACGCGGACGCAAACGCGATTCGACCGGCCGGCGGACCTGGGGATTCCGGGGAAGCTGGTGATCGAAATCAAGCGAGTGACGCAGGAGACGACGGTCGACGGGGTGAAGGCGATCCGCACGACGATGACGTACAAGTTTTCGGACGGATCAACGGGCGAGGGACGGTCGGAAGAAGTGGTGCAGCGGAATGGATCGTCGGTCCGAAACGACCGGATCGCGTTGGCGGACGGGACGAAGTTGGAAAGTGTGAGGCGGATGGGTTCCCGGGGCGGAACGGTGTCGTCGGTGTTGACGACGGCGAACGGAACAATCTTCCGGACGAATACGCAGTTGGACAGGAAGGGGCGGATTGTCCGGAGCGAGTCGACGTGGCCGAAGGGGACGACGCTTCAAACGGACTACACGTACGACACCGCCGGGCGGTTGACCGGGTATAAATATATTACGAAGGAGGGGAAGAACAATGAGACGCGGGGGGTGATGCGATTCAATCCGCCGGTCCAAATCTACGATTTCGCCGGGAGGATAACGGGTATCTGAAAAGTGGGGCGGGCGGCCGCCGCCGGAAAGGTCAATTAAACCCGTAGCGGCGGATGTAGAACTTTTTGGCGCTCTGCACGGTGAATAAATAGCCGATCACCAAGACGGCCAGGGCCTCTACGAGTCCGGCGGGAGGGCGGACGAAGCCCAGGGCGGGGGCGAAGGGCGAGTAGGGGAGCGACCAGGCCAGGGCCAGGAGGCCGAGGCTCGAGGCCAGGAGCGGTCGGCTGGGCCGGCTGTCGATCCACGGGCGCCCGTCGGTGCGGATCACGTGGATCACGAGGGTTTGGCTGGCGATGGATTCCAGGAACCATCCCGTGTGAAACAAGGCCGCGTCGGCGTGGAACCCTTTGAGCAGGACCCCGAAGGTCAAAAAGTCGAAGAGCGAACTGATGGGGCCGAAGAAAAACATGAACGACCGCAAGCGCGCGATGTCCCAGGGGCGGGGCCCCGTGGTTTGGGATTCGTCCACCCGGTCCGTGGGGATCGCGAGCTGGGAGAGGTCGTAAAGGAAGTTGTTCACCAGCACCTGAAGGGGCAGCATGGGCAGGAAGGGGAGCAGGAGGCTCGCCCCGGTCATGCTCAGCATGTTGCCGAAGTTGGAGCTCGCGCCCATCCGGATGTATTTGAGGATGTTGGCGAAGGTCCGCCGGCCCTCGCGCACGCCGTCGGAAAGGATCATCAGGCTTTTTTGAAGTAAAATCAAATCGGCGGATTCCTTGGCGATGTCCACCGCCGTGTCCACCGAGATGCCGACGTCGGCGGCCTTGAGCGCCAGGGCGTCGTTGATCCCGTCCCCCAGGAACCCCACCACCCGCCCCCGGCTTTTAAGCAACCGCACCAGTCGTTCTTTTTGAAGAGGCGAAAGGCGGGAAAGCACGTTGACCGTCGCCAGCTTCTCCGATAGGACGTCGTCGGTCAGGTCGTCCAAATCCGTGCCGGTCAAAGTGCCGCGCACTTCCAACCCCACCTGTCGGCACACGGTCTCGGTGACGAGCGAATTGTCCCCCGTGAGAATCTTGCATTCCACGCCCTGGGCCGCCAGGGCCCGAAGGGCCTCCCCCGCCGAGGGCTTGGGCGGGTCCAGGAAGGCCAAATACCCCTTGAGGGTTAGATGGGCTTCGTCTTCTTTCCCGTAGGCCGGGCGGGCGTCCATGTCCCGGTAGGCCAGGGCCAACACCCGGAATCCGGCGCGGCTCAATTCGTCCTGCTCGCGCCGAAGGTCGGCCAACAGCAGGGCGTCCATGGGCAGGGTTTCGTCGTCCAATTCAAAAAAATCGCACCGCTTGTAGATTTCCTCGGGAGCGCCCTTGATCAGGAGGCGGTGCCGGGCTCCGTTGGTCACCACCACGGACATGAGCCGGCGGGAGAAATCGAAAGGGATTTCGTCGACCTTCTCGATCCCTTCGACGGAAATGTCGGTGTGGCTCAAGATGGCCCGGTCCAGCAGGTTTTTCAGGCCCGTCTGAAAATGGCTGTTGAGATAGGCCATACGAAGGACCGATTCGTCCTCGTGCCTCACCACGTCGCAATGGCTTTCCAGCACGACCTTGTCCTCGGTCAAGGTGCCCGTTTTGTCCGTGCACAGGACGTCCATGGCGCCCAGGTTTTGAAGGGCGTTCAGGCGTTTGACGATCACTTTTTCCGGCCAGGGCCAACGCGCCCCGGGACAAATTGAGCGTCACGAGCATGGGCAGCATCTCCGGGGTGAGGCCGACCGCCACGGCCAAGGCGAAAAAGAAAGCCTCGGGCAGGTTGCGCCGGGCGAAGAGGTTGATCAGGAAGATGACGCTTACCAAGACCCCCATGGCCCGGACCATGAACCAGACGAAGCGCTGAACGCCGCGGTCGAAGGCCGAGTCCTCGCCCCGTTCCGCCAGGCGCCGCACCACCGCGCCGAATTGGGCCCGGTTCCCCGTGGCCACCACCAGGCCCAGCCCCGTGCCGCTCACCACCGAGGAGCCCATGAAGGCGATGTTGGTTAAATCGGAAAGAGCGGGGCGGGCCGCCGTCGGCCCGGCGGGGGATTTTTCCACCGGGAGGGACTCGCCCGTGAGGGCCGACTGGTTTAAAAAGAGGTCCTTGGACTGAAGAACCCGGAGGTCGGCCGGGATCATGTCCCCGGCGTAGAGATCGACCACGTCGCCTTCGACCAAATCCCGGAAAGGGAGTTCGACGGACCCGCCGTTCCGCAAGACCGTGGCCCGGGCCCGAACGACTTGGCTCAATTTCTCCGCGGCGCGGCCGGCCCGGGCTTCCTGGAAGAACGACAATCCCACGCTGATCAAGGACATTCCCAGGACGATGGAAGCGCTCACCCGATCGCCGAAGAAAAGCGACGCCCCGGCGATCACGAGCAAAACGACGATCAAAGGGTCGGCCAACTTGGACAGGAGTTGAAGCAGGAGACCGCGCTTTCGTTTTCGGGAGGGCTCGTTGGGGCCGGTGGCGAGACGCCGGGTTCGGACTTCTGCTTCGGAAAGTCCGGCCGGGGTCGCTTTAAATTCGGCGAAAAGGTCCGGAAGCGGGGCCGAGGCCCAATGGGCGGGGGAGAGAGGGCCCCGGTCGGAAACGTCGGGGAATTTAAAAGCGGGGGTCGTCAATCGGCCGCTGGCGGCAAAACCACGGTGAAACAACTTCCCGCGTCCGGGGCGCTTTGGACCGACACCCGACCGCCGTGGTTTTCCACGATGTGTTTGACGATGGAGAGCCCCAGGCCGGTTCCGCCGGTTTCCCGGGCGCGCGCCTTGTCCACCCGGTAGAAGCGTTCAAACAGCCGTTCTTGGTCCTCCGCGGCGATGCCCACGCCGGTGTCGTTGACTTTCACCACAATGGTCGCGCCGACCCGTTGGGCCGAAAGGGTCACCCGGCCGTTTTCGCGGTTGAATTTGATGGCGTTGTCGATGAGGTTCATGAGGATCTGGGTCAATTCGTCCGAAGGGAGGGCGACGCTCAACCCGGGAGGGGCGTCGCCCAGCGAGATCGAAACGTTCTTCTTCCGGGCCAGGGGGCCCAGGGCCGTCGCCACCCGGCGGGCGATTTCGGCCACTTCCGCCCGGGCGCCGACCGGGGACGCGGAGCCCGGTTTTTCCAACCGGGACAGGGTGAGGAGGTCGTCGATCAGCCGCTGGAGGCGGTCCACTTGGTCCTGGGCGGTCGAAAGAAAATCCTTGGCCGCGACCGGGTCGTCCACGGCGCCGTCGACCAAGGGTTTCCAGGGCGGCCCGGAGCGCGGTGAGCGGCGTTTTAAGTTCGTGGGAAACGTTGGCGACGAAATCTTTCCGGACGTTTTCCAACCGCCGGGCGTGGGTGAGGTCGTCGAAGGTCAACCACACGCCAAGCCCTCCCCGGTGTTGAAAAGGGAAAGAGCGCACCCGGTAGAGGCGCTCGGGGGAGGTTTGGAGAACGATTTCGCGCTCCTCGGCGCGGCCCGCGAGGCCCCGGTCCGCCAGGTCGGTGACGTCCCGTTGGCGAAGGACCTCCCACAGCCGTAGGCCGATCGTTTGTTCGGGCGGGCGGTTTAAGACGGGGGAGAGGGCTTCGTTGGCCAACAACACGCGGCCGCCTTCCCCCAGAGCCAGCGCCCCCTGGGAGAGGGCGTTTAACAGAGAGGCCAAAAAAGGATCCAGGGCGGGGGCGGAGGCGGTCGGGTTTTCGGGGGCGCGAGGGGGCGTTCGGCCGGAAGATTTCCAGCGTTTCCAGAAGGTCACGGCTCGAGGAGAAACCGATAGCCGACGTTTTTGACGGTGCGCACGCGCTTTTTCTCGGCGCCCAGCTTGGACCGCAAACGCGCGACGTGTTGATCCACGGTGCGGGTGTCGATGTCCATGGCCCGGTCCAGGCCCCAGACTCGTTCCAGCAGGTCTTCCCGAGAGAGGGCTTTGCCTCCCGCGGCCCAGAGGGTTCGGAGCAATTCGAATTCCTTGCCGGTCAAGGAAAGGGGTTTTTTGGCCAGGCGCAGTTCGTAGCGCTCCGGGTCCAGTTCGAGGGCGCCGACGGCGAGCGGCGCGCCCGCGGCCGCCGGGGCGGCGGTTCGACGGAGAAGCGTTTTGATCCGGGTCAGGACTTCCCGGACGGAAAAGGGCTTGGTCACGTAGTCGTCCGCGCCCATTTCCAAACCGACGATCTTGTCGATTTCCGCGCTTTTGGCGGTGAGCATCAAGACGGGAACGCCCGGGTCCGTTTGGCGGATCAGGCGGCAGACCTCCAGGCCGTCCACCTTGGGCAACATGAGGTCCAGGACGACCAGGCGGGGTTTTTCCCGGCGGAAAAGGGCCACCCCCGCCTCGCCGTCCTCGGCGTGGGTGACGTGGTAGCCGTCTTTTTCCAGGTTGTAGCGGAGGATTTTGGCGATGGCCCGGTCGTCTTCCACCAGGAGGACTTTGGTCTTGGCCATGGGGGAGGGCCCGAGGGGGCTAGCGGTTCGGGCGCCGGAAGAGGGAGCGGACCCGGGCCATCAATTCTTTTTCCCCGAAGGGCTTGGTGAGGTAATCGTCGGCGCCGACGGAAAGCCCGGTCACCTTGTCCGATTCCTTCTTTTGCCCGGTCAGCATCAAAATGAGCACGCGGTCGTCGTCCCGGCGGATTTCGTCGCAGACGGTGACGCCGTCTTTGAGCGGCATGGAGACGTCCAGGATCACCAACTGGGGTTTTTCCCGGCGGTAGAGGTCCAGGGCGGCCTGGCCGTCGTTGGCGGCCCAGACGGTGTAGCCTTCCAGCTCCAGCATGCGTTTGACGATGTGGGTGATGTCTTCCTCGTCGTCGGCGATGACGATTTTTCCTTTGGATTCGGTCATGGGGTCCTCACGCGGGCACCGCCCGGCGGCCGGAGAGCGCCTGGGCGAGAGTGTGTTCGTCGGCGTACTGGATGACGCTGCCGGAGGGAAGCCCCGACGCCAGGCGCGTCACGCGGACGCCGCGGTTTTTAAGAAGGTCGGCCAGATAGGCGGCCGTCGTTTCGCCTTCCACCGATGGGTTGGTGGCCAAAATCACTTCGTCGGTGGTGCCGCCGGCCACGCGGCCCAGGAGGGCCTCGATGCGGAGCTCCTCGGGGCCCACCCCGTCCAGGGCCGAAAGCACGCCGCCCAGCACGTGGTATTTCCCGCCGAAGGCGCGGCTGCGTTCCAGGGCCGCCAGGTCGCCCACGTCCTCCACGACGCAGAGCAGGCGGTCGTCCCGGTGGGGGTCCCGGCAACGGTTGCAGGGGCCGTCGGCTTCGGGCAGGCCCGCGGCGTCGGCCGCCTCCAGCGGAGCGCCCTCCACGAAGTCGCCGCACAGAGGGCAACGGCGCATGCGGGCCCGGGCGTCGGCCAGGGCCAGGAGCAGGGCGTCCCCGGCGTCCCGCCGGCGGATCAAATGGAGGGCCGCGCGTTCCGCCATTTTGGGGCCCACGCCGGGCATCCCCAAGAGGGCCGACACCAAACGGTCCCAGGCGCCGGTCCCGTTCATGCCCCGGGTTTCCCTTCCACGCGGGGTTTGGCCGCGGCGGCGGGGACGGATTCCGCCGGGTCGGCCTTTCGGATTTTGCCGGGAAATTTATCCAAAACTTTTTTGAGCCCCGCGTCCAGGGCGCCCAGGGCCCGGGGGTCCTGCTCTTCGCCTTCCGAGGCGGGGCTCTCGACGGGAGGGGGAGCGTCGGCTTCCTCGTCCACGACTTCCTCCGCTTCCTCGACCACCGGCGCCGGTGGGGGGCGCGGGGCGGCCGGCGCGGGGGGCGGCGCGGCGGCGACCGTCAAAGTGATGATCACCGGACGGCCGGCGTGGGCGCGCAGGAGGTCCGACCAGAAGGCCTGTTGGTTCACGATCTGTTGTTTCTGGAATTCCTGGGCGCAGGCCAGTTCCAGGCCGCCGCTGGTATCGAACCGCGGCCGGGCGCTGGAGAGAAAAGGAGCGAGCGAGGGCTTTTTGATTTCGATGTCGGCCAGGGTTTTGACCCAGGCGGCCCGAAGGCCGTCGGGCCCGACGGCGGGGGCGACCGGGGCGGGCGCCGGTGTCTCGGCCACGCGGAGAACCGGGGACGCGGCGGTCGGCGCAAAGCCCACACGGGGGGACGCCGCCGGCGTTGAAACGGTGGGCGCCGCCGGAGGCGCCGGGGCGCGAAAGGCCGCGGGGGGCGGCGCCCCGGCCGACAGTCGCTTTTCCAAATCTTCCAAACGCTCGATCAGTTCGTCCACGGGCGTGAGCCCCTGGGAAAGTTCCAGGCAGGCCAATTCGAAGGCGACCCGGGGGGATTCGCTTCGACGCAAATCCGAGGCGGCGCGGGCGGCGACGCCCAGGTCGCGCTCCAGCCGTTCCACCGTGTAAGCGGCCGCGTCGACTTCCAGGTCCCGGGCGTCGGCGGCCCGGGGGTCCCGCACGCCGGCTTTCCACAAGAGAAGCCGGTGGAAATGGTCCACCAGGGCCTCGGTCAGCTGGCCCAAATCGAACCCGTCGGCGACGGCGCGGTCGATGGCCTGAAGGGTTTTGACGGGGGATTCCTCCCGCAGGGTCGCCGTGAACCCCCGCACGAGCTCCCGGGGCAGAAGCCCCAGCAGTTTTCGAACGTCCTCGGCCGTGGCGCCCTGGGGGGCGTAGGCGATCACCTGGTCCATGAGCGACAGCGCGTCCCGAAGGGAGCCGTGGGCCGCCCGGGCCACTTCGTCCAGGGCCGCGTCCTCGATCACCAGGCCGTCGGCGGAAATGATTTTCCGCAGCTGGTCGGCGATGTCCGTCGGGGAAATGGCCCGCAGTTGGAAGCGCTGGCACCGGGACAAAATGGTTTCGGGGATTTTCAGGCTCCGTCGTGGCCATCATGAAGACCACGTGGGGAGGCGGCTCCTCCAGGGTTTTGAGGAGGGCGTTGAAGCCGTCTTTGGAAATCTGGTGGGCTTCGTCGATGATGATGACGCGGTAGCGGGAGCGGGCGGGGGCGTATTTGACGGTGTCCCGCAGTTCGCGGATTTGGTCGATGCCGCGGTTGGAGGCGCCGTCGATCTCCAGCACGTCGTCGGTGGAGGACCCGGCCGCGATCTCCCGGCACTGGGGGCACTCCCCGCAGGGCGTGGCCGTGGGGCCTTTCACGCAGTTCAGGGCCTTGGCCAGGATGCGGGCCGTCGTGGTCTTGCCGCAGCCCCGGGGGCCGGAAAAAATATAGGCGTGGGCCAGGCGCTGGCTTTTGAGCGCGTTGGTCAGCGTCTGGGTGACGTGTTCCTGGCCCACCAGCTCTTCAAAAAGCTGGGGCCGGAACTTGCGGGCAAGGACGAGATAGGGCATGGCGGGGCCTCGGAAAACGACGAAAAGGACTTTATCAATTTCCGTCGGAGCGGTCAATTGATGGGGCGGCCCGGGAGGATAGGGGGCGCCGTATCTATTGAAAATCGGGGGGGGAGGGGGTAGCCTTAAACGGGGAGTCTCCGATGAAAAAAATGGATTCACGCTGATTGAGCTCATGCTGGTGGTGGCCATCATTGGCCTGCTGGCCGCCATCGCCTTGCCGAAGTTCGCGAACCTTGTGATCAAGGCGCGGGAAGCGACGGCCAAAGGACAAATGGGGGCAATACGAAGCGCCCTCTCGATTTATTACGCGGACAACGAAGGCCTGTATCCCGATTTGATCACCCCCTCCTGCTTGAGCCAGGACGACAACCCTTCGGTCTTCGACGGAAAATACATCGACAAGGTTCCCGCGCTTCGGCATCCCACCAAGAGGGACGACGGTCATAATGGGAATTGCGTCCCGACATGGACGGGTTCCTTGGATGGCTACCACCCTTGGGTGTATTTGGTGGATGGCATGACTCATCCGGTGGGCGCCATCTTCCTCAATTGCGACCACACCGACACCCGGGGGATGACTTGGAGTTTTTATTGATCCCAAGCCCGGACGGGCGGGGGGCGCATCGAGGGGGGCCGGCGAGAGTCCGGTTTCAAAGTTGAATTTGTCGGTCGATCGAGCCGCTCCCGTCGCTCCAAAAAACCTTGTCCGGAAGGGGGGGCAAGGGATTATCGAAAGCGCTTCCCGCGACGAGCCGAAGGGCGTTGACCGGCGTGATGGAATCGTGGAATTGCCTTCGAAGTTCGGGCGGCCCCGCCACCGCGAGGAGTATGCTGGTCCGCTCCTCCATCAACCGCGGGTCGGCGTCCCCCACCCGGCCGCGAAAACAGGACCCGTGGTCCGACACCAACAGGATCATCGGGGGAACTTTGGCGCGGGCGAATATTTCATCGATCGCCTCCAAAAGGCGGGAGTTCAGGAACCGCAATTGCTCAACGTAGCCCCCGGGTTCCTTCCAGGGGCCCATTAAATTGAAATCGTTGGCCCGCCGGGGATCCTTCCCTCGGGCATCGAAGAGATAGGGGGGGTGGGGAAGCACGATGTGGGCGACAACGCATTTGGGGCGTTCCGGCCGATCGGGCAGCGCTCGCAATTCCCGAAGATTCCGTTCCAAGGCGTGGCGCTGGTCGTTTCGGGCCATCAAAGGAAAAAGTCTCCCCAACACGGTGACATCGAGAAACGCCCGCTCGAATTCGCTCAGCCGCCACAGGGACCGGATTTCGACGTCGGAGAGGGGAAACGACGAGGTGATGAGCCACCCGGAGTCGAAAGAAAAAAGAGTGTATCCCGCTTGCCGGGCCAACCGTTGATATCGGTTGGCCCGAATGAGCGCCGGGGGGTCGGTCCGGGCGCCGGCGATTCCCCGGGTGTAGTCCAGATTGAGCATCGTCGCGATGGCGTCGGGGGTGACGGGGTAGTTGCTTCGGCTCCGGGCGGAGACCCAAAACCCCCTTTTTTCAAGCTCGCGGAGGAAGGGCGCGTTGTCAAAGGAGAGGACGTCTTTCAGCGCCTCGGCGCCGCCGTAACCGTCGACGATGATCAGGTAGACGTCCGGGGCGCCCGGCGCCGCCCGCCGCCGGGGGCCTTCGGCGGGGGCGGCGGCGACCCAGGGATTTCGACCCGCCGCGACGAGTCCAAGAAACGTGGTGGAGAAGAAAAGGGCCGCCGCGCCGATCGCCACCGCGTTGTTGAGTGGGCCCCACCAGCCTCGCGTCGGCGGGCGGGCGGCTCGAAGCAGGCCGAGGTAAGAGACCAGCAGGGTCAGGAGCGCTCCCAATTCCGCAACGGCGCCAAGGGGGAGTCGGGGAGGCGTCCGTCGAGAGCGCCGAAGGCCGCCCCTCCCCCGGCGAACACCAGAACGAAAAAGGACGCATGGACGGAGGCGATGGATCGGTCGGAGAAGAAGGTTCGGAACACCAACGAGGCCGCCCCCCCGAGGACGGCCATCGTCGCCAACGAACGGACGACGGCCCCGGGGGGGCATTCGGTCGCGTTTTGATGGTAGAGGCTGAGGACGGGCCAAAGGGCGAGCAGCAGGGGGGATAACCCCCCGGAACGGATTTCCGTCCAAATTCGGGAAAGAAATTTACCCGCCATGCGTTGAAAGGAGGCCGATTCTGCGCGCGTTTGTTGTTTTCCTGTGGGTGACGTTGCTTTTGCCGCACAGCGCCCGGGCGTACATCGATGTCAACGCCGGGAGTTTGTTGACCCAGTTCGTGTTGGCCGGGCTGGGGGGCCTGGGAGCCCTGTTGAAAATTTTGTGGTCCCGTCGGCGACCCCGGGCCGGCGGCGGCGAGCCCAAAAAGCCCGCGCCCCCCGCCCCGCGGTGATCCCGGGATTTCATCGGCCCCGGGGGTGGGCGAAAAACAACACCCGGGTTCCCGGTTCAAGCGTCGTTTCTTCCCGCACGTCGAAAGACTCCCCAAGGCATTTCCGGAAATTCACCAAGTCATAATCGGGCCGGCGATCCCCGACTTTTTTCCCCAGGAGATCCCGCACCCGGGGATCCTCGCGCGTGGCAAACTCAATGACGATCGGCGCCCCGAGGCCGCCCAACCATTCCACCCACTCCCGGAGGGGGACGTTCCGCGAAAGGACTAGGTGGTGGGTCAACGCCAGGCACAGAACGAGGTCCGGTGCCGATCGCTCTTCCAAGGTTCGTCGCTCGCTCCCCCGCCAGCCCTGGGCCGGGGAGGGGTCGGCCAGATCCTGGACGAGGGGAAGGACGTTTTCAACGCCCTCCCGGGCCAGCCGGCCGCGAAGGCCTTCCACGACGCCGGGATCGGCGTCGAGGGCCAAAACCCATTCGGCGGAGCGGGCCGCCTGAACGGTGAATTCACCATCGTTGCACCCCAAATCCCAAACCCGGCGGGTCCGTTGGCGGTCCAAGGCGCGCTCGACAAATCGCGCCTTCTCCCTCCGGCCCGATTCGGAATAACTTTCACTTCGACGGTAATCCGCCCAGGCGGCCCGCGGGGCGCCGGACCGAAGCCCCGCCACGATGCCCCGGAGGCGGGCGACGTTTTGGAGGACCCCGGATAGGGGAACCGCCTTCTTCATTTCCTTCTGGAGGGCCGCGGGATCCAGGCGGTCGCTCCAGCCTTCCAAAAGAGACTGCACGACGACGTCCCTGAACACCCCGGCCTTGACCCAATCCCGCCAGGGGAGAAGGCGGGCCATTTCCCGGGCTCGGAAACCTTCCAGGGCCCCCCGCATCCAGCGCTGGAAAGGAACGCCCCGGTAAGCCTCCAACAGGAGGGGATAAAGGAACAAACGGCAAAAATCCCCGTACCCCGGCCAACCCGTGGCGTCGCCCCGGGGTTCAAAGGAAGGCACATCGATGAAGACGGGGCGAAGTCCGCGAAACTGAACGTTGTAGGGGGTCGCGTCCCGAAGGTCAAACCCGTGCTGGAGCGCCTCGGCCAGCAAATCCAGAAAAAAAACGGCCGCCTCTTGAAGCGCACCGAAGCTCCATTCGTAGGGGTACGACACCATCGGAAGCGGTTCGTGCTCCAAAACGCCGGCCCAATCGCCCGGAGGCAGAGCGAGATCGGTCCGGCCGTCGGCCAGGGGGCGGGTTTCGATTAGACGCTTTGATTCCGAGAGTCGAGCGAAAAGTTCCGATCCGCTGAATTGACGCCAGGCCGACCACCCCTCGGCCGACAAGGCCCGAAAAACACGCCCGTCTTGAAAAAAAACGCGACCCCGGGGGTCCCGAAAGGAACCGGGATCGGAGGTCATCGCCAATGCCTCAAGGCGCTTCCGCGCCGTTTTGAAAGGAAAAGGGCAGGGCGTCTTTAAAGGCGGGAAGGCGGCGGAGGGCGGCGACCAGGGCGTCCACGTCCCGGAGGGTCCGGCGCCGCTGGGGATCGGGGAGGCGGATTTCCAGAACGTCCTGACCTTCGACCATGCCGACGATGGCGGCGTTCATGGATTTAAGCGCGGCGTTCGCCTGGCCGACCGTGGCCCGGGGCTTGAGGACCACGATGAAATGGGTGGTGGAGACGAAGGGGCGGCCCTTTTCGTCGAAAAGAATCTCGGTGTCGGGGACGCCGGGGGAGGTGCGATCCACCACGGCGGCGAGGGCCTGGGCGGACGCCGGGCCCTCCAACAACACCCCGGGGGGGGCTTCGCCCAAAGCCGGCAGGCCGGCCAACATTAGCGCCGCCCAAAGAACGGTCGCCGGCCGGGACGGGTTCATCCCTTGATCGGGGCGGGCGGTTCCACGCGCGTCATGCCCCCGGGCAGTCGCGCGGCGATGCGGTTGTACTGCTCGGCGAATTTCGGATCGGGGTGGGACCAGGCGTCGATGTAGCACACCCGGCGGATTTTGGCCTGGAGCATTTCCTTAAGGCAGCCGAAGCAGGGCTGGAGCGTGGTGTAAGCCGTGCCGCCCGCGACCGCGATGCCGAAACGCGCGGCGGCCAAGAGCGCGTTTTGCTCCGCGTGGACGCAGATGCAGAGGTCGTAGCCCGTGCCCTTGGGGTATTTGTCGCGGTTCAGGCACCGTTCGCAGCCGCCGTCGGTGCAGTTGGGCATGCCTTCGGCGGTGCCGTTGTAGCCCGTGGAGACGATGCGGCGGTCCACCACGACGATGGCGCCGACCCGGCTTCCGCGGCAATCGGCCCGGCGGCAGACGGCCTGGGCGATGCCCATGAAGTAAGAGTCGAAATCCGGCCGGGAAAAACCGGGGGTCTTAATTTTTTTTGTCATGTTTTTTGAAGGCCAAGGAGGCGGAGTTGATGCAGTAGCGGAGGCCGGTGGGTTTCGGGCCGTCCGGGAAAAGGTGCCCCAGATGGGCGCCGCAACGGGCGCAATGAACCTCGGTGCGGGTCATTCCAAAAGATTCGTCGCTGTCGGTTTCAACGTGGAGGTCCTCGGCCGGACGCCAAAAGCTGGGCCAGCCGGTGCCGGAGTCGAATTTCGTTTCCGAGGAAAAAAGTGTCAGGCCGCAGGCGCCGCAGACGTATTCGCCCGTCTCGTGGTTGTTCCAATATTTGTTTTGAAAGGCCGGCTCCGTGCCCTTCTCCCGCATGACGTGGTAGGCCTCGGGGGGGAGGGCTTTCTTCCATTCGGCGTCGGTCTTGGCGATTTTTTGGTCCAGGGGAAACCTCTTTTCCGCGGCGAAGCCGACGGCCGTCCACAGGGCGACGGCCAGCAGGGCGGCTGGCCTTACTCGAAGGAGCATAGATATTCGGCGAGCCCCTTGTCCACCGCGATCTCAAAGGAGGATTTGCCCGGCACCTTGAAAAACGTGCCCGCGGCGTAGTTGGTCCAAGCGGCGGCCCCGGCAATTTTGACCCGGCAGACGCCGCCCGTGATGTCCATGCGCTCGGGGGCGTCGGTGTTGAAGGTGTAGCTCCCGGGGTAAATGAGGCCCGCGGTTTTCTTGGACCCGTCCTTCAACAAGAGCGTGTGGCTGACGACTTTTCCGTCGAAGTAGACGTTCGCTTTGGGTTTGACGCTGACGTTGTCGAATTGCTCGGGGACGCTCATGGCCGCCTTTTCTTGAAGAGGGATTTGATGTTTTTGAGATCGGGAGACGCGCCCGGGCCGGCGGCGCCGCGGATGGAATTTTCCAGTCGGTCTTTGATGGCGTCCAGGGACTTTTCCTGCCCGCCCAGCTTTTCCCCGATGGGTTTCAGCCGTCCGTCCAGAAGGCCCGCCAGTTGGGAGCGGTCGCCGTCCACCAGGCCGCTCACCCGGGATTTGAGTTTTCCTTCCAGGGCGTCCATTTCGCCTTTGGCGGCGTTTTTCAGGATGCCGTTCAGCTCCTTGTCCAGGGTGGAGGATATCTTGATGCGGGGTTGGGTCGCCGTTCCCGAGACTTCGAACGTCACGCGGGTGTGGGTCACCCCCGCCAGGGCGTTCTTGAGCGCCCGGGCCACGGCGTCCTTGTCCGGAGACTCGCCGATTTTAAGGCGAAGGCCCGAGAGGTCCAGGTCGATGGTCCCGTCGATGTTTTCCCCGGCGCTTTTAAGGCGCGCGGTCAGGCGGCCCACCCCTCGGTCCACGGTCACGGGTCCGCCGACGTTCCCCAGGGCGACGCCGGCCAAGGAAAGGCCGTTAAAGGCCAAAGCGGCCGTTCCTCGTGCGGGGTGGGGCGCCAGGTCTAACGAGGCGTCCAATTGAAGAGCCTGGGTCGCGGATTTGCCCGCCAAGTTCAGCGTGATGGGGCGGCCCAGGCCTTCGGGATCGGAGGAAACATCCTTCAGGGCGCCGTCGTAGTGGATCCCTTCGGCCGTTTCCATCCTCGCCAGGTCCCGGTCCGCCACGTGGAGGGTCGATCCGCTCACGTCGGCGGTTTTCAAAAGGAACGTCGGCCAGCGGTAATGGAAGGGAAAAGCGATGTCCTGGCCCCGGGGCGCCGGGGCGGGGGCGTTCGCCGTTTTTGTTTTCTTATCGCCGGCGCCGCGAAGTTTTTGAATCTTGTGGAACCACCCCAGGGCCGTTTGAATTTTGCCCATCCAGACGGGCCCCACCAACGCCCGGGTCACGCCGTCGGCGGAAAACCCGGAGCGGACCAGGGCCAGGCGGCGGTCGATGTCTTCTTTTTTAAGCCGTTCGATGTCCGCCAGGGCGACTTTGCCCGCGGCCGCCTCCCGGTCGAAGGCCGACCGAGCTTCCCGGAGAGAGTTTTGGAATTTCTCCACATCGGCCCGGAGGCTTTTGCCCTCGTCCAACAAATCCTTGGCTTTCTTGACCCCTTCCACGCCGGAAAACTTTTCGTTCTTCACTTTGTCGGAATAGGTCCGCACCCGGTCGGCCAGGGCCGCGCTGTCCAGGGCCCGCCAGCGGTCGGGCCATTCGTCCTTGGCCTTGGCCAGGCGGTCCTTTTCCTCCTGGATCCGCTTATAGGAGGCGAGGCTGTCCAGGGTGACCCATTTGTCGGGATCGTATTGGTCTTTGATATTCCCCAGGGCGAAGCCCCCGGCGTTCCGGGCGGCTTCGGCCACGGCGGAGGGGGACTCTTTTTCGGCGCCTCCGGCGGGCGCTCCGGGCAGGGCCCCCGACCGGCTTCGGGGCGTGCCGGTTCGAACGCCCAATATTTGGGCGCTGTCGACGACGCATTTCTTCCAGAAGAGCGGTTTGGGGGCCAGCTTGAAGCGCAGGGTTTCAATTTGGACCGCGTTGGTCAGGGGGTTGTTGGCGTCGGTCACCCGGAGGTCCGACAAGGCGAGGGTGAGGCCCCAAAACCGGGTCGACACGCCGCCCAATTCCACCCGGGCGCCGTTGGCGGCGGTGCCGGCCTTCTCGAGACCCAAGCGAAGGCCCCGGTCCAAAAAGAAGTGGGTCCCGGCCCAAATTAGAGCCAGGGGGACGAGGATTATCAATAGCCGTTTCCAGCGAATCACGAGAATTTCTCGATCAGGGCGTAGTATTTGGAGGCTTTGATGAGTTGGAAAATCTTCCACTGCCGGGCCTTGGCCAGGACGACGTCCCGGTAGCGAACAACGCCCCGCTCGGACAAAAGGAAGATGGGAACAAAGAGAGCCAGAGCGACCACCAGGCTTCCCAGGGTGAGGGTGTTGTTGAATTTGGTCCAGGGCAGGACCGGGGTGTTGTAAAGGGTTTCCCAGAATCCCGCGAGGGCACGGACATCGACCAATAGGAAGCGGCCGACGGCATTGAAGAGGGGCGCCAGCAGGAGGGCGGGGAGGGATAGGACCGCCGCCGCAAAGAGGGCCGCGCTCTTGTTCACGGGCAAAAGGAATATCAGGAAAAGGATCAGGGCGTTGTGAAGGCTCCCGGTGGGGGTCAGGCCGATCACGGCTCCCAAGGCCGCGCCCCCGGCGATGGCCCGGGGAGAGGCCTTTTCGTTCAGGACTTGAATAAAGTTGATGAGAAGTTTCAGCAGAATCATAGGGGGATTTTAGGTTACCGGGCGGCGGATCGTCAAATGAACGGCGGCGCGGACGGGCAGGGGGTCAGGCGGCGGGCCGTTGGCTTTGTTCGGCGAGGCGATGGGCGTTCAGATGATACGAAGCCACGGAGACGGTTCCCGAGAGCATAAAGTTTCCCAGGGCGGAAAGCCCCAGGGGGGAGGGACCGACGCCCTGTCCGATCGCTTCGATGGACACCGAAAGGATCGGCATCATAACCCCCAGGACCAATATGAAAATGTTGGCGGAGGACTCCACCATTCCGATCACCGCCGACGACCGGGGCCAGCGGTACATCACGACGGCCGCGGCGGTGCAGAGCGAGTAATAAAGAGTCCGCGCCCAAGGGGCGCCGATGAAGGGCCCCACCCGCAAGGGAACGTGAAAAAGAAGGTCCGCGACGCCGAACAGCGGTGTGGCGGCGTAGTAGCGGCGAAGCCAGTCGATGGAACGGGGAGTCATTTGGCCCCGAAGAGGGCGCCGACCCTGTCCCAAAAGGAGAGGTCCCCGTCGGTGGGGTCCGCCGTCGTGTGGGGGCGGTATTTGACTTTGGTGCCGTAGGTCCGCAGGT
Source organism: Elusimicrobiota bacterium (assembly GCA_016722575.1). Taxonomy (NCBI): domain Bacteria; kingdom Pseudomonadati; phylum Elusimicrobiota; species Elusimicrobiota bacterium. Next base: position 50,282 of record JADKIY010000007.1, read on the forward strand.
GGTCCAGGAGGTCGGGGGTGACCTCGTTGGTCGCTAAATAGTCGAACAGGGCTTTGACGTCCGGCGGGAGGTCCTTGTCCAGGGAGGTGTGGGTTTGCCCGTCGATGGTGATGACCGAAACCCGTTGGCCACGAAAAAGTTTCACCTCTTTCTCGCCCTGGACGGGGGGCCCGCCGGCGGATTCTGTTTTTTCACGGTAAATCGCCTGGTTGCGGGTGGCCCGCCATTGGCGCCATTTGGCCAGGAGTTCGGGGCTGAAGCCGTCCCGTTGGATCCACTCCATAAGGCGCTGGACGTCCTCCGGCACATTGGCGTCGCCGGGCCGGTAGGTTTTGCCGTCCAAAATGAGCTCCAAGGCCGGGGGCGGCGCGGCCGGGGCGGGGGCGTTGGAACCCACCCAGCGGTAACAGGCCCAGCAATGGGTCCGGACCCGCTCGTTGTATTGCCCGCAATGGGCGCAAAGCACCCGATCCACTTCCTGGGTCGTTTCGAAACGGAGCTCGCCGATTTCCAAATGATCGAAGCGTTTAAGGCGGTCCAGGGCGGAGCGCACGTCCTCCGGCAGGGCCGGACTCCGGGGAGGTTCCAGGTGGTCGAAACGGTCGGCGTTACCCACGGGCGCGGGCGGCGGGCCGGGTGCGTTGGGCGGCCCAGGTCCTCAGGGCCTCGATTTCTTCGCTCATGGTCCGGGACAGGGGCACCAGGTCGGCCGCGCTCTGATTCAGGTCTTCGGAAGTCACCTCGCGTCGGGCGGCGAAGGCTTCGTGGAGGGCGGCGACCACCACCTGTTCGATCTCGGCGCCGGAGAAACCCGCGGTGGCGGCGACCACCGACGCGGTGTCGAAGGCCGCGGGGTCGCGTTTCTTCTTTTTCAAATGGATGGCCAAGATGGATTCCCGCTCGGCGGCGGTGGGAAGGTCGACGAAGAATATTTCGTCCAGGCGCCCCCGGCGCAGAAGTTCCGGCGGCAGGGATTGGATATTGTTGGCGGTGGCGGCCACGAAGACCGGCTTCGTTTTTTCCTGGAGCCAGGTCAAGAAGGTCGAGAAAACCCGCGCGGTCGTGCCCGCGTCGGAAAAATTGGACGATTGGGTGCCCGCCAAGCCCTTCTCGATTTCGTCCAGCCACAGGACGCAGGGGGCCACGGATTCGGCGGTCTTGAGGGCCCGGCGCATGTTCTCCTCGGACTGGCCGATGAACCCGCCGAAGAGCGCCCCCATGTCCAAGCGCAGGAGGGGCATTTTCCACAGCCCCGAAATGGCTTTGCAAACGAGGGATTTGCCGCACCCCTGAACGCCCAGAATCAGGACGCCCCGGGGGGCGGGCAATCCGAACTCCCGGGCGCGGGCGGAAAAGGCGTCGCCCCGCTTGTGGAGCCAATCCTTGATCTCCTCCATGCCGCCGACCTGGGCGAAGGGAACCTGGGCCTCGAAATATTCCAATATCCGGGACTTTCGAATGACCTGACGGGTCTCCTGAAAAATCATTTCCAGGGCGCCCAGGTCCAGTTTGCCGTTGGCGACGATGGCTTTGGCGAGGACGTTTTCCATCTCCGCGATGGTGAGTCCCAAAGCCCCTTGAATGAGGCGGTCGCGGTCCTCCTCCGACAAAGAGACTTCAAAACGGTTGTTGGCCCGTCCGGCGGCAATGACATCCGCGAAGACTTTTTTCAATTCCTCGGGCCCGGGAAGATCAAAATCGACCACCGTGACCTCTTTTTCAAGCTCGATGGGCACGTTGAGGAGGGGAGATATCAGCGCCAAGGTCCGATGGCTGGCCTTGAACGCCACGGACAGTTCGCGGAGCCGGCGCACCACGAGGGGGTCCGCAAAGAACGCGTGGAGGTCCCGAAAAACGAACACAGCCTTGGACGCGAGGGAAGGAAGTTTGTCGAGCGCGACTTTGGGGTCCCGGGTGGCCGCGTCGGGAGCGCCCGCGGCGTCGGTCAGTCCGGCGGCCGCGGACCAGGTGAAGACCTCTTTGCCCAACCGGGCGGCGATGTCGCGCAGCAAGCGCTCGGCCCGTTCTTCTTCCCATGAAACAAGTTGAAGGAGGGGGTACCGAGCGCGGATCAGGGTTTCGATTTCCGTCTCTTGGGGGGAGGCCATGGAAACCCAAGTCTAACGGCAATCGGTGTTTTCGTCAACGGTGGGGGGGCGCCTTCGCGGCCCGGGGAAAGCCCCGAGGCGTATTTTAAGGATTGAATATATGACAAAATTGGTATACTATTGAAAGGACAAAGCACCGTCCGCTGGGGAATTGCGAAAACGAAGGCAAATTTTCATGGCTTCTTGACAGTTTCGGCCGGCGGTTGATATACTTACGACGATACGAACGCACTGCGGCCTTTCCTCTCTGCCATAAGAGCCATCCCCTTAAGTATGCACGTTGACGACAAGGACGTCGGGTCAGACCGACACGGAATTTTTCGGCCATCGCCAAGGAGAAGATGATGTCTAAAAAAATGGTAACGATCGACGGCAACGAGGGCGTCTGCCACGTCGCCTATAAACTGAACGAAGTCATCGCCATTTACCCCATCACCCCATCTTCCGGCCTGTCCGAGCGCGCCGACCTGTTGGCCTCCATGAAGAAACCCAACCTGTGGGGGGAAGTCCCCACCGTGGTGGAAATGCAGTCCGAAGGCGGCGCCGCCGGGGCCGTGCACGGGGCGCTCCAGACCGGGTCCCTGTCCACGACCTTCACCTCCTCCCAGGGCCTTTTGCTCATGATCCCCAACATGTACAAGATCGCCGGGGAACTCACCTCCACCGTTTTCCACATTGCCGCCCGCTCCATCGCGGCCCAGGGCCTCTCCATTTTTAACGACCACCAGGACGTCATGGCCGTCCGCCAGACGGGCTGGGCCATCCTCTCCTCCAACTCCGTCCAGGAAGGCATGGACATGGCCACCATCGCCCAGGCCAGCACGCTTCTCGCCCGGGTCCCCTTCCTCCATTTCTTCGACGGGTTCCGCACTTCCCACGAAATTCAAAAAGTGGAGCTGGTGTCCGACGAAGTGCTGGGCGCCATGATCGACCAAAAGCTCATCAACGAACACCGAAGCCGCGGCTTGTCCCCCGAACACCCCTTTATCCGCGGCACCGCCCAAAACCCCGACGTCTACTTCCAGGCCCGGGAAACGGTGAACCCCTACTACAAGAAAGTCCCCGGCATCGTGCAGGCCGAGATGGACAAATACGCCAAGCTGACCGGCCGCCAATACAAGATTTACGATTACTACGGCCACCCCGAAGCCGATCGGGTCCTGATCCTCATGGGCTCGGGCTGCGAATCCGTCTCGGAAGTCGTGGATTACCTGAACGCCAAGGGCGAAAAAGTCGGCATGCTCAAGGTGCGGCTGTTCCGGCCGTTCTCGGCGGAACATTTCGTCAACGCCCTGCCCAAGTCCGTCAAGCAGATCGTTGTGTTGGACAAAACAAAAGAGCCGGGCTCCCAGGGCGAACCCCTTTATTTGGACGTGTCTTCCGCCATCATGGAGAGCGTCATGGAAAACCGGCTGCCGTTTGCCATGCCCCGCATTTACGGCGGCCGCTACGGGCTCTCCTCCAAGGGAATTCAACGCCGGCATGATCAAAGCCCTCTACGACCACCTGAAGGCCGGCACCATGAAGAACCATTTCACCATCGGCATCAACGACGACGTCTCCCACACCAGCTTGACCTACGACTCGAACTTCATCGTCGAAGACAAAGACACCATCCGGGCGGTCTTCTGGGGATTGGGCGGCGACGGCACGGTGTCCGCCAACAAAAACTCCATCAAGATCATCGGCGAAGACACCCCCAACTGGGCCCAGGGCTTTTTCTACTACGACTCCAAAAAGGCCGGCGCCATCACCATCAGCCACCTGCGCTTCGGCAAAAAACCCATCCGCTCGGCCTACCTGATCCAAAAAGCCAATTTCGTCGCCTGCCACGACTACCAGTTCATGGGCAAATACGACGTCCTGAAATACGCCGAAGAGGGCGCCACCTTCCTCCTCAACAGCCCGCTCCCGGCCGACCAGGTGTGGGACGACCTGCCGGCGGAGGCCCAGAAAAAGATCATCGATCGGAAAGTGAAATTTTACGTGTTGGACGGCTACGCGGTGGCCAAGCAGGTGGGCCTGGGCCGTCGGTTCAACATCCCCTTGCAGACGGCGTTCTTCGCCCTCGCCAACATCCTTCCCAAGGAAGAGGCCGTCAAGCACATCAAGGAATACATCGAAAAGACGTGGTCCAAGAAGGGCGAGGACGTGGTGCGCATGAACAAAGCCGCCGTGGACATCGCCTTGCAAACCCTCACGCAGGTGAAGTATCCCAACCAAGTCACCTCCACCAAGTCCATGCAACCCGCGGTGACCTCCAACGCGCCGGACTTCGTCCAAAGCGTGACGGCCATGATGATCCGGGGCGAAGGCGACCTCTTGCCCGTTTCGGCCATGCCGGCCGACGGCACTTACCCCTCCGGAACCACGCAATACGAAAAGCGGAACCTGGCCCTGGAAATGCCCGTCTGGGACGAAAGCCTCTGCATCCAGTGCGGCAAGTGCGTGATCATCTGCCCGCACGCCTGCATCCGCGGCAAACTCTACGACCAGGCCGCGGCCGACGCGGCCCCGGCGGAGTTCCTCAAGGCCAAGGCCATGTTCGGGCCCGCCTTCAAAGACAAGTTTTACACGATCCAAGTGGCGCCCGAGGACTGCACCGGGTGCACGCTTTGCGTGCAGGTCTGCCCCGCGAAGTCCAAGACGGACCCCACCCACCGCGCCATCAACATGACGCCCCAGCCGCCCATTCGGGAACGGGAGAAGATCAAGTGGAACTATTTCGACGCCCTGCCCGACATCAACAGTTATTCCATGGACATGAAGGCCGTCAAGAACGTGCAGCTCCGGGACCCGCTCTTTGAGTTCTCCGGCGCCTGCGCCGGTTGCGGCGAAACGCCGTATTTGAAGCTCATCACCCAGCTCTACGGCGAGCGGGCCCTGGTGGCCAACGCCACCGGGTGTTCCTCCATTTACGGCGGCAACCTGCCCACGACCCCCTGGTCCAAATCCCAGCGCGGGTTCGGGCCCGCTTGGTCCAACTCCCTCTTCGAAGACGCGGCCGAATTCGGCTACGGCATGACGCTCTCCTACGTCAAAAAAGTCGGCTACGCCCGCAACCTCGTGACGTCCCTGCGGGACGCCATCGGCGCCGAACTGGCGGACAGCCTGCTCAACGCCGTCCAAGCCACCGACGCCCAAATCGAGGAACAGCGGGTTCGCGTCAACACGCTTCTTGAAAAATTGAAAACCCTGCCCACCTCCCCGAAGATCAAGGACCTGCAGAACCTGGCGGAGAACCTGGTCCGCAAAAGTCTCTGGATCGTGGGCGGCGACGGTTGGGCCTACGACATCGGCTACGCCGGGTTGGACCACGTGCTGGCCAGCGGCGAAAACGTGAACATCATGATCATGGACACCGAGGTCTATTCGAACACCGGCGGCCAGTCCTCCAAAGCCACGCCCTTCGGCGCCATCGCCAAATTCGCCTCGGGCGGCAAGGGCAAGCCCAAGAAGGATTTGGGTTTGATCGCCATGACCTACCAGAACATTTACGTGGCCCAGGTGGCCATGGGCGCCAACGACAACCAGTGCCTGAAGGCCTTCCTGGAAGCCGAGCAATACGACGGGCCGTCCTTGATCATCGCCTACAGCCCCTGCATCGAGCACGGGTACGATCTAAGCAAGAGCGTGGGCCAGACCAAGAGCGCCGTGGATTCGGGCTATTGGCCCCTGTTCCGCTACGATCCCCGATTGGCCAAGCAGGGCAAGAACCCCTTCCAGCTCGACAGCAAAAAGACCACGCCCCTGCGCGCCCATTTGCTGGGCGAAAACCGGTTCGCGCCCCTCACCAAGGGCAAAGACGACGTCACCCTCCAATCCATGGAGCACGCCCAAAAGGCCATCGACGATCGCTGGGCTTTTTACGAACGTCTGGCCCAGCAACCGGCGCCCAACGCCGCTTCCGTCAACAGCGCGGAAGCCCTGCCGGCCATGGCCGCGGCGGTGGTCACGAAGTAAGCTTCAACGGTTGATTTGAACGAAAGATCCCGGGGGACACATGGCCCTCCGGGATCTTTTTATTTGGGGGGATCTTATTCGATCGTCCGGAGGAACGGAGGGACGGGAAAATCCCGGAGCCAACGGATCTTCCTCAGAGGGGAGGGCTTTTTTGGGGGGGGGTGAATCTTGACAAACCGGCCTTTTGGGTCTAGCCTTGGGGTGTCATGAAACTTATACCCGAAGCGCATTGTCCCCAGTGCAAGGGCCCCATCACGTTTTTCGACGTTCTGGGCATTGTCACCCCCTTCCAATGCATCTATTGCGTTTCCTGCGGGGAGATGGTTTTCCTTAAGCACCGGTGGACCTTTCTGGTGGTGGCGGTGCTGGCGGGGGCGACGATGTTGATGTTTTCCATCGAGCTCGTCACCAAAAGCCTGGCCTCGCTGTTGGCGACGCTCTTGGGGGCCTTCGCCGCCCTCGTGGTATTGGAAATCGTCATGACGGGATACGTGGTCAAAAAGAACGACTTGGTGGTGCGGCGCCGCTGACGCCCGGATGCGGTGTTGGTGGTGGAGGAAAATCGGACCCCGCCTTCGGGCGGGGTTTTTTATTTCGGAAGGGGTTGCGGCGCCCGGGTCTTGAGGTAGGCGACGTAGTCGGCGATGCCTTTTTCCGGCGGGAAAGCGGCTTTGAAGCCCATTTTGGTTTCCGATTTCGTCATGTCGGCGCGTGTGGCTTCCTGATAGAACCCATACGGGTTGTCGAAATACTCTGTTTTCGGCGAAACCCCCAGGGCGCGGCCCAGGTGGGCGATCAGGTCGTTGAAAGGGGTCCCCAGCCCCGTGCCGACGTTGAAAACGCCGTTGTCGGGATATTCCCAGGCTTTCCAATTGGCGGCCACGACGTCTTTCACGTAAACAAAATCGCGGTACTGTTCGCCCCATTTGAAAATGCGGGGGGATTTCCCGGCGGCGATTTGAAGGTAGAGCTGGTAAATCATGCTGGCCGCGGCTTTTTTGTGAAACTCCAGAGGGCCGTAGACGTTGAAATAGCGCAGTCCCACGGTTTTGACCGCCGGGTGGGCGTCGGTGAAGGTTTTGGCGGCCTGTTCCATTTCGACTTTGCTCACGCCGTAAATATTGGCCGGGGCCGGCGTCTGGTCCTCGCGGTTGGGCACCGGACCTTTCCCGTAGGTGGCGGCGCTGGAGGCGTAGACGACCTTGGGGGTCCCGGTGCGGTGGGCGGCGTCCAGGATGCGCACGAAGGCCCGAACATTGACGTCCCGCATCAGCTTTTCGTCCATGACGGTGGTGTCGGTGATGGCGGCCTGGTGGAAGACCCCGTCGAAGCGGCCCAAACCCCCAAAATCGAAATCCCGAATGTCGCCGGCGTGGACGGTGCCTTTGAAATCGGCCAAATTTTCGCGCCGGCCGACGCCGAAATGGTCCAAGGCGTGGACCTCGTGGCCCTGTTGGGCCAACGTCAACGACACGTTGGCGCCGATCAAACCGCCGGCGCCGGTGACTAAAAACCGCATGGACGACTCCTTGATTGGGGAATGGGGCCATTTTACCAAATCGGGGGATTGGCGACTCTTGAAATACGGTGAATCGGGGCTATGCTTAAAGCCGACACCATGGGAACCCTTTTCGATCGATTAACCCCCAAACATTTCGCCCGCGGTTGGCCCATTTTCTGGCGGATGAACCTGCCCCATTGGGTGAGCCTGCTTCATCTCGGGGGCTCCCTTTCGGCGGCCTACGGGGCCGAGGGCCTTCTGGCCGACGGACTTCTTCGGCGATGGCCCTCGGTGTTGGATTGCCCGTTGTGGACGACGGCCGCGCTCGGGGGATTGATTTTCGTCGTGTCGTGGCCCTTCGTCCGGTGGTTCCAGCGCGTTCTTCAACGGTGGAGCGACGCGGAGTTTTGGAAATCCCAGTTCGCTCTCCTCGCCGGGTTGGGAAAGTTGAGCCGCGGAATCGCCACGCTTTTGGGGGTTCTGACGTTGCTGTTTCTTCTGGGAATCGACGGCGTTTTGGCGGGCGGGTCCTGGTTGAAGGCCTTGTTCTTCCTGTTCGCGTTGGTCCTGGTCGCCGTTCTCAGCGTGATCGTGGGGTTGTACGGGTGGTTGGCCGCCCAATGGAGCGAATTGAAAGCGGAGAAAGCCCCATGAACGAAATCAAACCCCTGTTGGCCAAATTGGCCGCGAGCGAGGCGTCGGATCTCCACCTGTGCGCCGGGTCGCCCCCCTGTTACCGCCTGAACGGCCGCATCGAACCCATCGAACCGGGGGAAAACCCCCTGGAGTTTCGGGACCTGGAACAAATGATTTTCCACGTCCTCACGGAGGACCAGCAGGCGCGCCTCATGGCGGACCACGAACTGGATTTCTCCGTTGGGTTTTCCGAAATCGGACGCTTCCGGGGCAACGTCCATCGCCAGCGGGGCACCTGGGCGGTCGTTTTTCGGAAAATCCCCCTGGAAATCCCTTCCATGATCGAACTGGGGGTGCCCGACATCGCCAAAACCTTGGCGCTCAAAGAGTCGGGGTTGGTGTTGGTTACCGGGCCCACGGGCAGCGGAAAATCCATGACGCTCGCGGCCATGATCGAAACGATCAATCGCGAGCGGGCCTGCCACGTGATCACGGTGGAGGATCCCATCGAATTCCTCTTCAAAAATCAAAAAGCGCTGATCAAACAGCGGGAAATCGGGTCGGACACCGACGGATACACGACGGCCCTCCGGCATTCCTTCCGCCAGGATCCGGACGTGCTGATGATCGGAGAGATCCGGGACCGGGAAACCATTTCCATGGCCATCACGGCGGCCAGCACCGGCCGCCTGGTGTTGGGCACGCTCCACACCATGGACGCCGTGTCCACGGTGGACCGCTTGGTGGAAAGTTTTCCCGCCGACCAACAAAATCTGGTCCGCAACCAAATCGCGGGCAGCCTGGAGGGGGTGATTTCCCAGCAGCTTGTCCGGAAATCCCACGGAACGGGCCGGGTGCTCGCCGTGGAAATCCTGGTGTCGACCCCGTCGGTTCGGAATCAAATTCGAACGGGGAAAACCTTTCAGGTCATCAGCGATATCGAAACCGGCAAGCGTTTCGGCATGCAATCCATGAACCAAGCCTTGCAAGCCCTGGTGACGACCGACTACATCAAGCTGGAGGAAGCCATCCGGCACACGCGCTTCCCCGATCAACTTCTTCAGAAGCTGGGCGTCCCCCAGTAGGGCCTCCGCGTGATTCTCAACATCGTGATCGGGGCGTTGTTGTTGGGGGGATGGGCGGCGGGGGCCCATCAGCGCCGGTTGTTGGAGGGGAAAGAGTTCGTCCAGGGGCGGGTGGTGGAGTTGCCCGAAGGGCGGGGGTCCAAAGGCGGGCGGATCTACGGCGTGAAGGCCGAATTCAAAGACCGCGCGGGGCGTCCGCACACGTACGTTTCGAATTGGAAATCGTCCAGCCCCGGTTACGCCGTGGGCGATCCCATTCGGCTTTTTTTCGATCCCCAAAGCCCGGACCGGTGCGGCGTAGCGACTTTCGGAATGCGTTTCGGCCTCGCGGCGGGGTTGTGGTTGGCCGGGGCGATCCTTCTGGCGGTCCGGTGGGGGCTTCCGGCGGGGCAATCCTGGTTTGAGCGGGCTTACCCGCTGACCCGGGGGCCCCAGTGAAAAATTCGAAGGAGGTTCGATGACCGATCATTCGACGCGCTACCGTGTGGTTTTGGCGGACGATCATCCGTTGCTGCGGGAATCCATCGCTACTTTTATCGAGGACCACGCGGCCGATCGATTGCAGGTGGTCGCCCAGGCGGCCGATGGGTTGGGAGCCCTCGAGGCCGTTCAAAAGCACGAACCGCACCTGGTCCTCCTGGATCTCTCCATGCCGCGTTTGGGCGGGCTGGAGGCCATCGGACGGTTGCGGGCCCTGGGCAAACCCCTGTTGATCCTGGTGCTCTCCAGTTACGACGATCAGGCCCACATCCTCGACGCCATTCGGGCGGGGGCCGACGATTACCTCTTCAAAAAATACGCAACGGCGGAAGTCGTCGTGGGAAACATCCTCCGAGCGTTGGGCGAACGGCCCTTGTCCCGGGTGGGGACCTTCCAGAAATTGATCCAGTCGGTGCGGGACGCCGGATTGACGGTGGTGGAGGGCGCCGAGGGGGTGCTGACCGGGCTGGATCTTGAAATTTTGAAAAAGGTGGCCTTCGACGGGGCCTCCAACGCGGAAATCGTCGCGGACTTGGCCCGAAACGGCGCCCCGCTATCGGAAGAAGCCGTCGCCAAGAAACTGGCGCAGGTGATCGAAAAGCTGGGGGCCCGAACGGCCGCCCACGCCGTCTGTTTGGCGATCAAAAACAATCAGCTGAGCGCCGACGACGCCCGACGGGCGGGCTAGCGGGGCGGCGGGGGCCGGGGGCTCTCGTCGTCCGCGGCCGCGGGGAAAAGCAGGGTGAGGGTCGTTCCCCGGCCTTCCGCGCTCGCGATGTCGACTCGCCCGCCGTGTTGGTCCATGACTTTCTTGATCACCAGCAGGCCCAGCCCCGAACCGGTTTCCTTGGTCGTCGTTTCTTCAAAAAGGTGTCGGCGCTTTTCCTCCGGAAACCCCGCCCCGTTGTCCCGAACCCAGATCGCCACCCCCTCCGCGCGCGTTTCGGTCCCGATGACCACCTCCCCCTGGCTCCCAATGGCCTCCAGGGCATTTTTGGCCGCGTTTAAGAGCGCCTTGCGGGCTTCGCTTTCCTCCATCCAAGCCAGGGGGGCGGGCGACGCCAGGAGGGTGGTGAGCCGGCAACCGTCGGGCGGGCGCAATTTGGGGACCAGGCGTTGAACGAAATGATTGGCGTTGGTTTTTTTGGCGTTCAGGGGCCGGTCCCGGCCGATGGTCAAAATATCCTCGATGAAATCCTCCATCCAATCCAACGTTTCGTAACTCAATAAAAAGTGCTTCGCCGCCTGGGCGTCGGGTTCGTTGACGTGGGACAAGATCGCGGCCAGGGAGTTGCGAAGGGCCTGGACCAGCTGGCGCAAATCGTGGCCGATGAAGCGCGTCATGCGGCCGAGCACCGAGTCCCGGGCCCTTTTTTCCAATATGGGTTGGGCGTCTTTGAGCAAATGGGCCAGGTCGCCCAGCTCGTCGTGGGATTGAATGGTGATCAGGGACCCGAAGTGTCCGGTGGTCCACCGTTGGACCGCGTCCATGAATTGGTGCAGGGACTTGGTGATGAAAACGCCGAAGAAAACGGCCAACAAAACGGCGAATCCGGTGGCGAAGGCCAGCGAACGCCAAACGCGGCGGCGCACTTTGTCCGCCACCGCCAGGGCGGTCGCCCGGGGTCGTTCAAACACCACCCACCCCTTGAGGCCCCGAAGCGGTTTCTTGACGCCCAGAACCCGGGAGCCGTCTTCCCGCTTGTACTCCCCCTGGGTCCACCGCGGGTCGGTCCAGGGCGCGGGGGCGCGGGGGGGGCGCTCGGGCTTGTCGTCGTTGGATTCGGCCCAGGGCGCCCCCTGGGGGTCCAGGAGGTAGGCTTTTCCGCCCGCCCCTTCGGCCAAGGTGCCCAGGGATTGCGCGAGGACGAACAAGTTAAGACGCGCGACCAAATAGCCTTCAATGTTATTGGCGGGGGACAGGATCGGGACGCAGGTCAGCAACCGGGGATGGGAGGGCGGGACGATTTGCACGCGCCCCAGGAACACCCCGTCTCTGTCCACCGCGGCGCGAAGACGCGGCCATTCGCTGGACGACACCGGCCGTCCTTTTTTAAAGCGGTGCAGGGCGTGGAGGAGCCGTCCCGCCCGGTCGTGGACCCACAAGTCCGTTAAAATCGGTTGGGTGTTGAGGGCGGACCCGAGCGTCCGGCTCACCACCGCCCCGGGGGATCGCACGGACAGGTTTCGTCCCATGCCCGTTAGGAGATTGACGGCCGCGTCGATCTGGCCGTTGACCATGTCCACGGTCCGATCGGCGAGGCCGCTTTGGATTTGAAAGCTGGACGCGGTGAGCGAACGGCTCACCTCCCGTTCCAACCGAAAGCCGAGCCACCCCAGGGGAACCCAGGCGATGACCAACGACACGAAGATGAATTTTTGCCAGAGCCGCACGTTTATTCGGGCTCGAGGAAGGAAACCACCGCTTTTTGCGCGGATCCCCCTCGGTCGGAATCCCGAGGGCTGCGGGCGACGGTTTTAACGCGTCCGGGGTCGATCCCGTAATCCCGCACCAGAACGTATTTGATCCGTTGCGCCCGGGCGGCGGCCAAGGACTCGGCGTTGTTTTCCCGCTCCTCGGCCATCCCTTCGATCAAAGCCAATTGTTCGGGAAAGGCGCGGAGGTTGTTGGCCAGCTGCCGCACTTCCAGCTGAGCGGCCCCGGCCAAATCGCTGGAGTTTCGTCGGAAATGCAATTCCTGCGCCCATTGCCGGTTGGGCGGCGGTTCCGGGGCTTCGTCCCGGGGGGCGGGTTTTCCCCGGCCGGCGCTTTTGGGCCCGAGGAGGACGAATCCTTCGCTGTCGGTGAGCGCGCCCCCGGTCCAGGGAAAAGCCGTCAAGAAGGCCCGGTAAGTCCCCGGGCGGGCGGGATTCCCGTGGGCGCCGAGCCCGTCCCAGTCCAAAGTCGCCGCCAGTTCACGGGTGCCGGAAAAGGTCCGCATCAATCGCCCGGATTTCATTTCCACCAAACGGACCGACCAGCGTCGGATGCGCAGGGGTTCAAAGAGAAAAAGGGAAACCGAAACCCGGGTCTCTCCGTCGGGAGACACGGGCCCCGGGGCCGTGTGAACGTGCACGGTGGGGCCCTCCGTTTCACTTTTCCGCAACGGCGGTTTGACGGGTTGTATGGCCAGCCGAAATCCTTCAAAACCCTCGGCGGTCCCGCTGGCGAACCGAAGGTAAAAGGAAGCCGGCGGCAGGGAGAGGGGGAGAAACACCTCGGCCCCAAGACGGAAGGCCTGCAAGGAGCGCTTTCGATCCTTTTCGGTGGAGCGGGCCGGGCGGACGATGGTCACCCCCACGGCCGCGTCCGGAAACGTGAGGGCGTAGTCCCGGCAAAGGGCCAGGAGGGTCCGGGCGCGATCGGTCAAGGCTTCCCCGTCGTTGGCGAACAGCGATTCCGAATACAGCGCCAGCGACGCGCCCCCGCCCCGACGATCCACGCGGAGTCCGGAATAGAAATTGTCCATTTTCGAAAGGAGGGATTCCCGGTTCTTGGTCAGTTCGTCGGTTTTGACGGCGTTGTCGACGGGCCCGGGCGAAGAGGGGTCCGCCGCGACGGACCGTCCTCCGGCGCGGGCCGCCCCGGCGGCGGGGGCGGCCGACGCGGGCCCCCGGACGGAGGCCATCAGCATGAACAAGAACAGCGCGCGGTGTCGGATCACAGAGTGGGTCCTTTGGGTTCCTCCTCCAAGTGTACTGCTCCCCCGGAAAATTGCAAGGACCCCCTTGAATATCCGTTCGGGGATGCCCATACTGGGGGGGGCCGTCCCGGGGGGTTTCCGGCGGCCACTTTTTGCGACGCGAGGTCGATGGTGAAAGTCAAAGTGGGTCCCGAGCACGTCAGCCGGTTGCGCGATGGGTTGATGCGGCAATTGTTGCGCGCCCGCCTGGAAGGGAGGTCCGAACCCGAAAAGCTGCTGGAAATCGGTCGAGGGGAATTCGCCGAAGAACTCATCCGGCAAATTCCCCACCTGACGGTTTCCGCCCACGACCCCGCCCTTCGGACCGACGCCGACGTGGTCCGCCCTTTCCCCTACCCGGCCCACACGTTCGACGCGGTGTTCGCCGAGGAAGTCCTCGTGGGGTTCGATCACTTCTACCACTTGTTGGGTGAAATCGCCCGCGTGCTGCGCCCGGGCGGTGTGTTGTTCCTTTGGGATCTGAAAGCCCGCCTGCACGAATGGACGGTCCCGGAACTGATCGGCCTGCTGAAGCCGCCGCCTCCCCCGCCGCCGGCGTCGCCTCTGGACCAAGCGACGTTAAACGAGAAGCTTCACCGGGTCGAAGCGATTCCGGATTCCACGGTGGGCGTGTTCACCTTTAAAATCGCCAAGACGCCGGTCGAACGGATGTCGATTCATCGCCTTCGCCACGCGGTCTACGTGGAAGAGATGGGTTGGGAACGGGACAACCCCGAACACCCCGGTCTGGAAATGGACGAGATGGACCCCGTGTCCGTCCTTCTCGGGGCCTACACCTCGGACGGGGAGGCGGTCTCCACCATCCGACTGATCCTGCCTCTCGGCAAAAACCTTCCCTTTCAGAAGTATCCGGGGGGCGTCGGGGTCGCCCCGCCCGCCCCCGAGCGCATGGCCGAATTGTCGCGATTCACCACGAAGAAGGATTTCCGTCGACGGGGATCCGACGGCTTGTTTGCGCCGCTTCACGACGCGGCGACTTCCGGGGAGTCCTCCGCCGGGGTGGCGTCGGAGCGGTTGCTGATCGTCCTCGGATTGTTTCGATTGGTGTTTGAAGTCAGCGGGGTGTTGGGCCTGTCCCATTGGTTCGCTCACATGGAGAAGCGGCTGGCCCACAGCCTGAAGCGGTTGGGACTCTTTTTTGAGGAAGTGGGGCCGGAGGTCGTCTGGCCGGATTGCCGTCGACGGTTGACCTACCGCGGAGACATCGAATCGATGCACCACCGCTGCCTGGCCCATTCCAGCGAATTGGTGGAACTCTTGACGGGACGAAAAGCCTTGGCCCCGAAACCCGGAGGTCCCGTTTGACGGGCGGAGCGGGGTTCTCGCGCGACGCGGCGTTTTCCCGAACCCTCGGGTGGGTGACGGCCCCCGAGTTGGAGCGGTTAAGGACCGCCCGGGTGGCCGTGGCCGGCCTGGGGGGGGTGGGGGGCGGGCACGTCCTGGCCTTGGCGCGCCTCGGCGTCGGGCGGCTCGCGCTCGCCGATTTCGACCGTTTTGAAATTCACAACTTCAACCGCCAGTCCGGCGCCTTTTGCTCCACCGTCGGCCAAACCAAGCTCGAGGTCCTCTCCCGAATGGCCCGGGACATCAATCCGGAAATGGACCTGCGGGCGTTCCCCGACGGGGTCACCGAAACCAACGTGGACGCCTTTTTGGACGGGGTGGATCTTTACATCGACGGGCTCGATTTTTTTCAATTGGAAATACGGCGAAAGGTCTTTGCGGCCTGCCGGGCCCGCGGAATCCCGGCCGTGACCGCCGCCCCCCTGGGATTTGGAACGGCGATGATCACGTTCCTGCCGGACGGGATGAGTTTTGAATCCTATTTCCGACTGGAGGGTCGTTCGGAGCCCGAGCGCTACGCCCGCTTCTTGGTGGGTCTGTCCCCGGCTCTCCTTCACATCAAATACCTCGTGGATCCGTTGGCGGTCGACTTTGCCCAACGGCGGGGCCCTTCCACCGGGGTCGCTTGCGAGCTTTGTTCCGCGGTGGCGGTCGCCCAAGCTCTGAAATTATTGCTGAAGCGCGGACCCGTCCGCGGCGCCCCCTGGATCCTCCAGTTCGACGCCTACCGCCAAGTGGCCCGCTGGTCCTACCGGCCCGGGGGAAACGCGAACCCCCTGCAACGGCTTCTCATCCATCTGATTCAACGGCGACTCAAGGCGAAGGCGTTTTGACCGGGCGCGGCGCGATCGATCAAGTGTTGGAGCGGGCCCGTTGGGCCCCCTCCGGCGACAACACCCAGCCGTGGCGTTTTGAGCGGGTTTCCCCCGATTCCGTTCGGATCGTCGTCCGCGACACGCGCCGCCATTGCGTGTACGATCTGGACGGTCGTCCGACCCAGTTGTCCGCCGGCGCGTTGCTCGAATCGATGTTTTTGGCCGCCGGCGCCATCGGTCGTCGGTTGGAATGGAAGCGACTGCCCTCCGGCACGGAGGAGCGCACGGTGTTGGAGGTCCGTTTGGGGGGGGCGTCGGAAAGCCCGCCCGACCCCCTTCACGCGTATCTGGAAACCCGGTCGGTTCAGCGCGGGCTCCTCCGCCCCCGTCGGCTGACCTCGGCGGAAAAAAGCCGGATTGAAAGCGCGGTGGGGGCGGACCACCGCGTCGTTTGGCTGGAGTCGGCGGTTTCCCGGTGGCGAACCGCCGTTCTGCTGTGGCGTGTGGCGCATTTTCGTCTGAGCCTCCCCGAAGCCTACGACGTGCACCGGGACGTCATTGAATGGGGGGCCGAGGTCAGCGAAGACCGGATGCCCGACCGATCGATCGTCTCCAACGCCGCTTTGCGGTGGGCCATGCGTTTCGTCCTTAAGAGTGCGGCGCGCGTGCGGTGGTTCAACCGTTGGCTGGGGGGGGCCTGGTCCCCGGGTTTCTTGATGGATTTCCTGCCCCAGTTGGCCTGCGGCGCCCAGGTTCTTCTCCTCGCCGAACGGCCGCCGTCGACGGTGGACGATTTCCTGGAATCGGGCCGGGCGGTTCAGCGTTTTTGGCTGGCCGTTACGCGGGAAGGGCTCTGGCACCAACCGGCTTACACGCCGATCCAATTCAATCGATACCTCCGCGAAGGCCGCGCGTTTACGGCCGACGGGGCTGTGGAGAAGCTGGCGCGCCGGTTGAACGCCGCCTACGAACGCTGGTTGCCGACCGATCCGGCCCGGGTGGTCTGGTTGGGGCGCGTGGGGGCGGGGTCGGGGCCCCGTTTCCGTTCCCTCCGAATTCCCCTCGAACGACTCTGGAGTTCCCCGGCCTGAAAACCCTCTTGTTTGTGGCCGAAGGCGCCACTTTGAGCCACATCGCGCGGCCCCTGGCCTTGATCCGCGGCCTGGACCGTTCCCGATACCGACCCCTCATCGCCTGCGCTCCCTGGCACGCGAAATGGGTCCGGGCCGAGGGCCTGGACCCGTTGCCGCTCGACTGCCGCTCGAGCGAGGAATTCCTGCGGGCCCTGGAGACCGGACGGCCGGTCTTCGACCTGGACACCCTTCGGCGGTACGTGCAAAACGACCTCCGCCTCCTGGGCCGCCACCGGCCGGACCTCGTGATCGGCGATTTCCGACTTTCGCTCTCCGTGAGCGCGCGCCGCGCTCGCGTGCCCTACGCCGCGCTCGCCAACGCCCACTGGAGCCCCGCCGGCGGGCCGCGGCCTTGGATTCGACCGGTGTTGTCGGGCTGGAATTGGCTGCCGTCCGCCGTGCTCGACGTCGTCGGCCGGGCGGCGTGGCCTCTCGTTGAGCGGCTTCACGCCGCCCCGCTGAACCGGCTTCGGCGGGAAAACGGGATGGCCCCGCTGAAGCCCGATTTGAGGTGGATTTATACGGAGGCGGACCACGTCCTCTACGCCGATCCGCCCGCCCTTTACCCCGATCTTCGGTGCCCGGACCGCCACCGGTTCCTGGGCGCGGTGCTGTGGTCTCCCGAGAAGAATCCGGCCCCGGGCCCCCGTCCGGGCCGGGAGGGCGAGCGCGTCTACGTCGCTCTCGGGAGCTCGGGCAGCCCGGGTTCGTTGGACCCTTTGCTGCGGGCGCTCGAGGAATGGCCCTGCACGGCCGTCGTCTCCACCGCGGGGGGGCCGGCCCCCTCCGGTTTTCCTCGGGCGCAATTCGCTCCCTATTGGGACGGGGGGGAACAATCCGCCGGCGCGCGTTTGGTCGTTTGCAACGGCGGCGCCGGAGCGGTTCATCAGGCGCTGGCGGTGGGCGTCCCGGTCCTCGCGGTGTGCCGGAATCTGGATCAACTGTTGTGCATGCGCGCGGTGGAAGCGGCGGGAGCGGGGCGGGTCCTTCGGGAAGATCGATTGACGGTTCAACGGATCAAGGCCGCTCTGCGCGAAATTTGGGAAAACCCGAAAATGCGGGCCGCGGCGGGGCGCCAGTCCGCCGGAATCTCCGTTCGAGAAACCGACGCGCGGTTCGGCGCGTTCCTGGAAGAGATTTTTCGTTAAGCGGGGCGGTTAGAAGAAAAAGCGAATGGTCAGATACGCTTGGTCCGCGGCGTCGTAGAATCCCGCGGCCGAACTGGGGGGGCCGCCGTAAAGGTCCACGCCGGTTTCAAGCGTCACGTTGGGAATGTAATAAACGGTGACGGCCGGATTTTGGTAGTAACTTTTGTCCGCAAAATCATAAAACCCCCGGAACGTCGGTCGAACATGGCCGCCGAACATTTCAAAGCGCAATTCCCCGCTCAACTGGGTGGTTCGCGGGTGAAGCGGGGCCAGGGTGGGATCGAAGTTCTGAATGAAAATTTGTTGCACGGCCACGTTGAGATAGCTTTTGGCCGGTCCGTTGTAGTCCACGCCGACCAAGTAACGGAGCTCGGGTTTCCGGACCTCCGTCAAGGCGGCGGAAATGTAGCTTTGACTGGACACGTAGGCCACGTCGCCTCTTAACCCCAGATCGCCCAGAACCGTTTCAAACTCCGCCCCCCAAACCTCTTCCCGAACATACCGCAGTCGAATCTTTTGGCCCGAAACGACGGCCCACTGGACCATGTCTTCCAGGGTGGGGGATCGGCCGGGCGACGGCGGGGGGGGGATGGCAAAACCGCGAAGCGTCGGAAGATCGCGGTAGCGCGACAGATAGCTGAACGCCAGGTCGACCCGCCACAGGGAACCGGAAATTTTGACGCCTCCCGCGGCGTCGCGGAGCGTTTTGGGCCGCTCCTCCAGCGCCACGGGCAAGGGCCCGTAACGCCGCTCCAGGTGACCGAACAGCGCCCAGTCGCTCCCGTACAGCTGGATTTCGGAAGGCGTAAAGTAGGGGATGTAAATGCCTTGAACGGAAACGGCGTCCGAGTGGATGTCCAATTTGGCCATGGGCACGGGAATTTTCCGGTCGGCGCGGTCCCGGGTGAGACCCAGGCGGAGATCCTCGGGGTTCAGGTTGTCCAGGGGGCTCTGTTCGTCGGACTTGCCCCAGCGGACGATTTGATTCCCGATCCGCAGGCCCAGATGGTCGGAGGTGAAATTGGCGTAGATGTTGTAGGGGCGCGCTTTGCCTTCCTGGATCCACTCGCCGGCGACGGCTTGGAACCGGTCGCTGGGCCGGTACGTCGCTTCAATCTGGGCGTCGGTGAAGGTAAAATGCCGGTCTTCCAAGGGGGAATCCCGCGCCGTGTCCCAATTGAAGCGGTTGGTGACTTTTCCCGCGAGTTTGACAGGGAACGCGCGCGGCGGGCCCGAGCGTCCCAGCGTGTAGCGGGGGGTCGGTCCGCCCTCCCAGCGGGGCTCCGAGGCCGGACGTTTTTTCCGCCCGTCCAAAGAATAGCCGCCCCACGCCGTCGCAAAACCGACGGACAAAAAAAGCAGACCAACGCCCGACCGTTCCTCATTGGGGTTGGCCCAGGGCTTCGCGCGTGAACATTCGGTCCGGCAATCCCGAATTGTAAGTGATGGAGCGGACCCGCATGCGGGTGGCGTGGTTGCGCTTGAGGTCCTTCATTTCGCTTTCGGTGGCGGTCCAGAAACCGTCTATTTTTTCCAAGGTCCGGACGGTCAGGACTTTCGTGGCGATGCGCGGAACCCCGTCGTGGTAGTCAATTCGCAGGGGAACAAAAATCCCTTTGGGAATCCAAACGATCCAACGTTTGTATTTGGACGAGGACGGTTTGCGCGGGGTGCTTTCCACAACCCAGCAGTCGTAGGCTCCCACCTTCTCTTCTCGAAGGAGTCGGTGGGCGTCGTCGTCCAGCTTGCGCTCTTCCATGTCCTCGTAGGTGTAGTCCGTGTTGGCGAAGCTTTTGTCTTTCTGGCCGGAGACAATACGGCGGTCGCGACCCAATTCGGGCAAAAACAGGAACTGTTCATCGCTTTTGTCCTTGACCTGCCAGGAGAGAAAGGAGGTCCCCGCGATGTTCGCCGGGTCGGTGAACCGAATCAGGGATTTGGACAGCGTTCCGTAATCCTTCGCCGCCGCCGTCATGGCGCGGGCCTCCGTGTATCCCGTGCGGTCGGTGAGCAGCATGTCGATCTGCGCAATGGAATCCTTCCCATCGTCACGGTCGATCACTTTTTTTACGATGGACCGGCCGTCCGGGGCGGGGCCGGCGTATAGAGCGATTCCGTAGAAAACCGTCACGGCAAAGGCGAGTCGGCGCATGGGGTCATTCCTTTCGGGGGGAATAAAAAAGCCATTGGGGTCGAAGATAGAAAATCGACTTAAGAAAAAACATGTCGCCGATCATCCCGGTGGCCATGATCACGACGTTTAGGAAGCCGTATTGAACCACGGGCACGAAATGCCCCAACATCAACACGCCGAACCCCGCGCTCAAGATCGCGGCGGAGGACAAGGCGGCTTCCCCCTTTTCCCCGGTCACGTCGTGCAGCGCTTGCGCCAGAGGCCGGCCTCGGTCCAGAAATTCCTTGAGCCGCGTGAAGAAGTGAACGGTGTCGTCCACGACGATGCCGAAGGCCGACGAAGCGATCAGCACGGTGCCGGTGTTGACGGTGATCCCCAAGGCCGCCATGATGCCGAAGTTGAGCGTGATGGGGAACAGGTTGGGGACCAGGAACAACAGCGCCATCGGGGCGGACCGGAGCACCAGGGCCATGACCAGGCCGATGGTGAGGACGGCGCCCGCGATGTTCTTGATCTGGGAACGAATCATGGAATCGGCGGTGCGGGAGCTCTCCACGCCCTCGCCCAGAAAATCCACCCGCCACCCTTCCGTGTCCGGTCCGGAAACGATCGCCGTCATTCCCCGGAGCAATTGCCCGATGAACTTGGATTCGTCGCCGTGAACCCGCACGCGCAGGCGTGTCCAGGTGTAGGCGTTGTTGACGTATTCCTCCAAATCGTCGGCGTCGTACAACAGTAGGTATTGATCCACCAACCGCCGCGACGCCGGCACCGCGTAGTACCGGGGGTCGTCGGCGTGAAACGCTTGGTTCATTTGCTTGAAGTAGTCCACCACCGAAAGCGAAGCGTCGACCCCGGGCAAGGCATCGATCGCTTTTTGAATCCGATCCAGCCGCGACAGGGCCTCCGGGTCGCGAAAAGTCCCCGGGGTTTCGGTTCGAAAAGAGAGGTCGATGGGCGTGACGCCGGCCAGACGGTCTCGGATGAATTCAAGATCCAGCCGAAGCGGTTCCTTGGCCCGGAAGAAGGTCAGGGCGCTGTTCTCAACCTGCAAACGGCGCATTTGCCACCCGGCCCAGGCCAAAGCCCCCACGCAGAGGGCGAAGACGATGGCCGGGCGCCGCCGGACGGTCTCGTGCGCCTTCCGCACCGCCGTGGGTATCGCGCGGGATTCATGCGTTTTGGGATCGCGCCAGAGTCCCCGCGCCGGCAAAAGGAGCACCAAGGGCGCCACCAACCCAAAGGTGAAAAGGAACTCAAAAAACATCCCGGCCGCCGCCAAAAAACCAAACCCTTGAACGGCCGGAATGTCGTTCCAGGCCAGCGATCCGAATCCGATGGCCGTGTTCACGCTGGTCAGCAAACAGGGGAAGAGAATTTCCTTCAGGATGCCCTTCAGCCCGGCCCGGGGCGACCCCGCCGCATCAAGGGTTTTGCGGTCCAGGTGGGAAAACAAATGGATCAAGTCCGAAAGGGACAAGGTGACCACCAAGGGAAGAACGGCCACGGTTGTGCTGCTCATCGGAATTCCCGCGGCCGCGGAAAGACCCACCGTGGCCAAAATGGTGGACAGCACACCGACGGCCGCCAAAAAAAGGACCCAGCCGTTTTTGAAAACCCAATACACCGTCGCCAGGGCCAGCACCAAGACCAGGGGCATGAATCGGACCACGTCCGCGTTGGTCATGTCCGCCATGGTCCCGCCGGTCACGTCGTTTCCGGCCAGATGAAAAATCCATCCCGCCTTCCGGTGGAGCTCCAGGATCGACTTGACCTGCCGAAGAATGGCCGGGTTTCGTCCGTCGCCCGACGGCGGCAGATACACCACGACCGCGGCGGTCCGGCTGTCGAGCGAGATCAGATTGCGGCGGTACATTTTGTTGTCCAACGCGCGGCGCCGAAGGGCGTTTAAAGCCCTTTCGCCGGTCGGGGGGGTCTCAAACAGCGGCTCCACCGTGAAGGAATCCGCCGTCCCCACCATGTCGTTCACGTTGGCCAGGCTGAGGGCGCTTTCCACCCCGTCCACGGATTTGATTTCCCCCGTGAGGGTTTTGAGAAACGAGAGGGTCTCGGTCGTGAACACATCGTGGGTGGACAGCGCGACCACGAAGAGATTGTTCTTGGCGAAATATTTTTCCAGTTCGAGCCGGAAAAGGCGGGCGGGGTCGTTTTTCAGGACAAAATCGTCCACGTCGGAGCGCAGCACCACGCGGGGGGCCTGGACCCAAAAAAAAGCCCCGAACAAAAAGACCCCCAGGGCCAGGACCCAGGGTCTTTTCATCATGCCGTCGGCGATGAAGGCCACCGTCCGATCCCGGCGGGTCACGCGATGCTCCGTGTTCACGAAGATCGGCGCAAACCGCCGGCCGTGGTCGACCGTGGACGCGGACGCCGTGACGACGTCAAGGAAGTGCCGGTGCGAATGAGGTGTGATTCATGTTTGGGAACGCCGATCCTTCGGTGTCTCTCGGATCGGAACCGCAACGACCCGAAGGGCAGCGCTCTCGATAGTATACCCCCGGACGCCGGAAACGCAACCGTTTTGAATTCAAAGGGGCGGGCGCCCTGGGCGCCAGGGGATTCGGAAGCCGGTTTCGGTGCCGAAAGGGGGGCGCTCGGCTCGACGCGAAAACGAAATGCCAAAGCCGATTCGGATTTATTATTTTGTTCTCCAGGAGAATCTCCCCATCGGCGGATTGAACCGGAAAGGCCAACGGCTTGTTTCGGAGCGCGGGACGGGGGGAAAGAAGGAGGTCCCTTTGAAAATCGTTCGGTTGTTTCTTTTGGTCAACGCGCTCGCGTTTTTGATTAATGGTTTTGTTTTCTTGATCGCGCCTCAGGCGATGTTGCTCTGGTATCTCGGCGCCCCGGCGCCCAACGTGGGCACCCTCGCGGAAACGCGGGCCATTTTCGGCGGCATGGGTTTCGGCATCGGCCTGTTTTTCCTCGATCTGCTTCGAAGGGACCCGTCGGCGGGGGTGCGGGGCGGTCTCACGGTTCTGGCCTCGATTTTGGCGGCGCGCCTCATCGCCGTCCCTTTCCAGGGGGTCCCCTCCGGCCCCCCCTTGGTTTCAATGTGTGGAGAAATCGTGTTGGCCGCCCTCGGCGTGGCGGCCTGGGTCTTTCTCCGATCCGTCCGGCCGGTTTCGTGATGGGGAGGCGATCGTCCACCGGCCGGGCCGGGCGTCGTTTCAAAAGAGGAAACCACCCCCCGCTGAGAACCGCGCGGCGGCTTTCCCGGTTCCCGGGGGGAAGCCCCGGAATTTAACGTTGGCGGAAAACCAACCGTGAAGTCCCAACGCCGCGGGGCACGAATTTAATCAAAGAGGCCGGCCGCCCCCCCCTCGGGGGAGCGACCGGCCCTTTTGTTGGAGGGGGCGAATTACGGCGTGACGGTTTTCGTGGTAACGTCGATGTTTATGGACCGGTCTCGGGTTTTGCCTTCCGGGTTGGTGACCGTGATGTCCCGGTGTAGGCCCGCCTCGGTTTTGGAGGTCTCCGCCGTCCGGTTCCAGGTTTTCCCGTCCTGATTGGTCCGGGAGCCGGTCGTCGTGATTTTCCCGTCCTGCACCGTGGTCTTGGATTCGATGGTTCCGCTTTTGCCCGTGCCGGTCTGGTAGCTCCCGGTCATGGAACGTCCGTCGTCGGTCTTCGTGATTGTTTTGTCGATGGTTGTGATTTCGCCCTTTTCATTGGTATACGTCGTGTTGACGCTGCGGCTGCCGTCGTCGTTTTTGGTGGAGGTCCGATCCACGGAGGTCGTGTGGCCCTGGGGGCCGGTGACGGTCCCGGTTTGGTGGTAGGCCCCTTCCCCGGTTTTCTCCACGGTTCCTTGCCGGGTCCCCGTTTTTCCCCCGGGCCCGGTCGTTTCGGAAGAATAGGTCCCCTTTCCGGTGGACCGATCCCAATGGCGCTGGACGTTTCGCTCGGCGGATCCCCGTTCGGTTTGGACGGAGGTGGAGCGGTTCATATGCCCGTGTTCTCTTGAGGTGTTGGACGCCCAGGTCCCGCCGCCGCGGTTCCCTTGAAAGGTGCCGCCTCGGGAGCGCTCCCGAGCGGTCGCGGGCCATGCCAATAAAGTCAAAAGCGCCATTCCCAACCCCCACTTAAAAACCCTTGTGTTCATGATTCCCTCCAGGACGATGCCATCGATTATCGGACGGTCTTTGGACCGCCGTAATTCTTGGACGCCGCCACCGGGTCCAAAGTGTCGCGTCCTCGCCCCGTTCGAGTTTGAAAGTGTCCTGGCCACCGAGGCGACGATTCGTTGGACCACGGATGAGCCGAGCACCAGCGGCGTTGACTATGGTCCGACCATTTCCTACGGGCTGGCCGTTCAAGAAAACGACCTGGTGACCACGCACCGCCTGACTCTCACCGGCCTTCAATCCGATTCCCTTTACCACGTTCGAGTTTTTTCCCGCGACAACGCCTCCAACGAAACCGTCGGGGCCGACCTGAATTTCCAAACGCTTAACGCCGCCGGGGATTCCGCCGATCACTCCCACAGCTATCCCAGCCCCTGGATGGCCGGGGCCGGAGTGGACATGACGTTGAGAAACCTTCCCGCGGAACACCGGGTTCAAATCTTCTCGCTGAACGGTCGGTTGATTCGCGCGCTGATGTCGGACGGCGGCGGAAGAGCTTCCTGGGATGGCCGAAGTGAGGACGGCGAACCAGTGGCCTCGGGCCTTTATCTCGTGGTTAGCGATGCCGTCGTATTCAAAGTCGTGGTTTTGAATTGAAGTAGTTCCAAAAACATTTTTTAAACGAAAACCAAATCCCCCGCCTCGGGCGCTCCCACCGCCCCCCCCAACGATGCGAACCCAGCGGATGGAACCCGTTGGGGGCCTCCTTGAATTGTGATTTTCAGAAAATGATTGTGGGGGTGGGATATGAACTCACGAGCCGCCGGCCTTGGTGGCACACCAAGGCCTGATGGTGGCGCCGCGTTTGAAGCGGCGACAACCTCACGGTCAATGCCCGGAGTTCGGGCATTCGAAGCTTGCGCCTCTACCGCGTTTCGAGCCGCGGACCGCGGACGAGGTCCGCGGTTAAACGGTGGGAGCCGGGACTTGACCGGCGACCGACCCCTCGGCCATGCCCCGGAGTGAGGGGCATCGTGCGGCGGATTGAATCGCGAGAAACAAGGTGGCGGAGATAGTGGGGCCACCTCAAACTTTTGCCCACATCACCTACCCGAATATAGCACACAACGTTTGGGACAACTATCGCCTGACCGGCCAATACCACCTGCGCCAGTCTAAACTGTCGCCCCCTCCTAAGTGAGATCACGAGTTGCGCCCCGCTTTTCTGAGCCGTGGCCTTGGGCCTGCGCCCAAGGCATGATGGTGGCGACGGGATCTAACCGGCGCCTGCCTTCCGGCCAAGCCCCGGACTGTGGGGCTTTGCGCGGCGGCATTCAACCACGTTATCGTCTGCGGGCTCCTCGCTTCGGCGTTCATCCGTTCGGGCACAAAGTTGTGCCCGCCATGCGGGAAATACCGCGCGGTCGCGGCGCGCACGCACCACCGGGTATAGCAGTGATTACTTCCCGCGCCTGATGATGGGAGCTGCCCGCAGAGAACCCCAGCGGCTTCGCCGCCGGAACGGGGCTGAACGCTGCGGTTGAATCGCTGACCGGGAAAACCAAAGCCCGGCGCTGCGGTGGGAACGGAGACCGGGGCGGTCGGCCGGCCCGCCACAAAAAGCTCGCGGCGGGCCGCCCTCCCTTGGCTGGTTGCTGGCGGCTGAATCGGCTGGGTTGGAACGAGAGGGGAAACGCTGCGGTTGGCCGCGGCCACAGACCGGCCGCGCTGAGGGAACCCCGCCCCGGCCGCCTTCGGCGGCCACGCTGTCCGGGCCGCCGTGCCTCTATATGCCACGGCCTGGCCGTGGCGGTCCTGGCGCGCGCGGGGGCAAGGTTGGGCCCGGCGGCCCGGCCATCGTGCCCCATCCCTTCGGGCTGGGGCGGGGCGGGAGCCACAGCAACAACTTGGTTTGTGCCCGGCCGGGCACAATCTGGGTGGCTGTCTCGCTGTTTCCGTGGGCTTGGGGCGCCATAGCCGCGGCCACTTCCAAACAAGTGGCCGCCCCGCTTACTACCACTTCCACGGCCGATGGCCGCGAAAGGTAGCCCATGCTACGCAGGGAGCAATAACGCGTCGTCCTAAACACACCCCTCCCCCCCACGGCTTCACGCCCTACTAGGTTTCCTGGTTAGCGTTTGTCCCATTTGCCTTGCGTCGTCTCCGCGCTGGGTCCGGCGGCCGTGGCCAGGTGCGCGGCCTCCGGCCGCGCACGGGGGCGGGGTGCAGGCCGCCGCCCATGCAAGCCCCCCCTCCCCAAATGCCTTGGCACCGGCCAAAAATAGCCAGGTGTGTGTAAAATGTTCTTCATATGGGTGCCAATTCATGACAATGGTCGCGGCTTGTCTATTTAAAGATGGCGGAGTAATAATCGCCGACAGCAGGGCAACCCTGCTAGATCCCAAGGCAGGTAAAGCGGTGGCGGTTCAAGATGTCCTCCAAAAAATCCTTCCAATAAATCGTCGTCTAGGTCTGGCATATGCCGGCGATGTTTCAACCGTTGGTGTTATCGCTCGCCATGTCCGTCAACAGATCAAAGATAAACCGCGCCTTGGACTAGTGGGGAAATTGGCCGTCGAACTCCCGCGAATCGCAAGGCACAATTTTGCCGCTAGAAAAGCGCGTGGCCAAGTGGCCGACAGTGTGGATTTGGTCCTGTTTGGTGTAGGAAATGCAGGCGCTCCCGAAATCTGGTTTTATTCTTCACCAGATTTTCAGCCGAGAAAACTGCAAGAAGGATTTATGGTGACGGGCTCTGGAAATATTGTCGCGCCGTACTTGGCGGCCGCTTTTCTAAGAATAGAGCAACTGCCAGATTTAAAAGCGCGTGCTGACCAACTTTTGACGGGGTTGTCGGGTGAGTTGGCTAGGCAGGGCATAGATTCCGTGGGGGGCATGTTTCAGATCGTGACTATCGAACCTGGGGGAATCCGGCCGTTAATTCATGGATTCATGGAATTAAATCCCGAGGGACCGGGAAAAGCAGTCTCAATGGATATCAAAGGTGGGAAATGGTTTCAAACCGATCTCGCAACAGGCGGGCAAGTTTCTCTTTCCGAACCGACAGACATAAAATTTCTTAATCGCCAGGATGTGCGGATGGTGGATTTCCATCCACCACCCCCGCCTGGGCCATCAAAGTGGCACTTGACAACTTTATTGACCTGCCATACCTTGCAGGCTTCTGTTGGCCGGGTTGAGTTTACAAATCTGGTTTCAAGGGTAGGACATGCGAAGTTCCCCATGAATCTTGAGTGCGTTGCTGCCTTCAGCTTCTGGGGTCCTAATGGAAAACATGCCGTCGAATTATTCCTGACAAAGCCAGGCGAACGAGTTCGGATCTACCATGAGGAGATCGTTATCGAATTCTTTCCGGAAGAATTTGAGATGTCCAGGAAAGTGATCCTCCCAATAACGACCCGGACATCTTCTATTAGAGGTGTGCATCGATGGGCAAGTTTTAGGAAAACGCCCTTTATATTTTGGCGAGATCAAGCCGCCCGCAACAGAGGAAGAGGCGAAATCGACCGAGTTCAAGAAGCGAGTTTTTGACGCGCTTAATGAGCTGCCTGATACGACGATTCCCGCGGGATTTGAGATAACAGATCCGCAAATAGTTTACTTCTCACTTTGTCAAAAATGCGAAGCGAATTCTATGAGCGTCTCCCTCGAAGGGGAATTCGTCGTGGTTTACAACAAGACCTATCCTTTAACGGTCCCGATGGTCATTGCGAGTGCCTTCATCCTTCCAAAGGGGAGCCATGAGATCCGGGTGGAATTTGTTAACGCGGCAACACGCGCGATTGCAAGGGTAATAACTGCATCGGGGGCTTCGACTTCGTCGTGGCGGGTCGTCCCTATAGTCGGCGAGTTTAAAGTGGATTTGCCTGCCGCGGGGATTTATTTTGTAAATGCCTATGTCGGTGACCAGCTTGTCTGTTCCCGTTTTCTCAACGCCGAAACTGACAAACCACGCTATTCCTACTCCTTGTTGCCCGAGGATGCGCAACGTGTGGCAAAGGGGGAATTCCTAATGTTGCCCCGTCGGTCTCGTGGCTTAGGGAATCCTCAGTAGACCCGGGCTAGACCTCGATCAAGCATTTCTTGGTTTAGCCAGCGACCGTGCTGGAAGACTTGTTCCTTGTCGGCATCATCTTCAAGGCTGTAGAAAACGTGCATCACATAGCGCCCGTGACGGTCCTCTTTCCCGGTCCGCACGACGATGGTTTTGGCTTTTGCCATTTGGTCTCGGACAAATTGAAAGGCTTCATCGCCGCCGTCCTCGTTCAATCGGGGCGCATCGATAGCAGCAAGGCGAACGGTCTCTTCGATATGAGTTTTAAATCCTAAATCGATGTTCACGTCAAAGGTGTCGCCGTCAATTACCTTAAGGATCGTGACCCGGTAGATATAGGGACCCCCTTCTGGGCGAGCCAATTGCTTGACCTTTTTCGCTGTTGATTCGAAATGACTGAGAGCGATATGGTCTGCTTGTATCGCTTTAACTAACTCGTCGCGGGTCCATTGGTGTTTCTCCGCTTCCCGTTGATAGAAGTTTCGCTCCTTGGGACCCGGAAGGGCCAATAGCTCGCGAACATGGGACCAAGTCAGGTTCGTTTCAGGGACTCCCTTGGGGTAAGCTAGATAGAACTGAACGCAACGAACCAGGGTTGTGCGGTCTATGTTAAGCTGCTTCGCCATGCTTTCCAGGACGGACTCGCCGTATCCAGCGGTCTGTTCCAAGTCCTCCTTCTCAATGCGGGCGCCTATCAGGTGGTAGGTCTCCAATAGAACCCGGCCGATGGCAGCTTGTGCCCTTGCACGCCCTTCATCCAGCTATGCTGCTCCCCATTAAGGCCGGGGTCCTGCTAAGAGAGTAAAATGGGGCTGAGACCCGAACCGAGGAGACTCAGCCATGAAACGAAGAGAATGGGACCCGAAGAAGCCATGATCGTCCTCCAAGGACTACGCGGTAAAGCCATCGCGGACCTGTGTAGCGAACACCAAATCAGCCAGGCCCAGTATTACCAGTGGCGTGACCACTTTTGGCCAATACCGACCGCATCTTTGACAAACACCCCGACAAAAAAGTTTCGACTCCAGGAGGAGAACGCCCGGCTCAAGCACATGATCGGGGAGCTCACGATGGAGTTAAAAAAACGAAATCGAGCTCAGGAGCTCGGGCTTTGAGGCAGCCGTCCTGTTCCGTCACCCAGCGCAACCAGGACATCGTTAAAAGATCAAGAACCTGAAATCGGATCACCTTCTGGGGATACCGGCGGATCTGGGCCCGGCTCAAATACGATGAGCACACGAACATCAACAAAGCGCGTCCTGCGTTTGATGCGTCGCCATGACCTCTTGGTGAAGCCCAACCTGCGCCTTAAAGCCAAGAGGACGTCGTCGAGGAGCAAGCCCGTCGCCGTCCGCCCCAACGAATGGTGGGGCATCGATATGACCAAGGTCCTGATCCAATCTACGGCTGGATCTACGTCGTCTTGGTGTTGGACTGGTATACCAAGACGATCGTGGGTTATTACGCCGGACCCCAGGCCAAAACCCAGCACTGGTTGATGGCGCTAAACATGGCGGTCAATCGGCGGTTCCCCATGGGAGTCGTCGCGGTCAGGACGTCAAGCTCATGAGCGACAATGGCTGCCAGCCCACGTCCCGGGTTTCAGAAGGCCTGCAACGCCTTGGGGATTACCCAGGCGTTCACCAGCTACAACAACCCCAAGGGCAACGCTGACACCGAGCGGTCAATCGGACCCTGAAAGAAGAGCTCGTTTGGCTCCGCGAGTGGGACAGCCCGTTTGTCTTTGTCAAAGAACTACAGAACTGGATCGAAATCGATTACAACCAGCGGCACCGGCACTTGACCCTCGGCCACCGAACACCGGCCGAGTTTGAGGCCCTTGCCATCAACCAACCAGCCCCGGCACTCTCTTAGGAACCCCTTGACTAATGGGGAGCATTACACAGCAGATGTCGGACATCGGAGACAAGCTTTAAATACCGGCTAGGGACGAGGGTTGAGGGCATGAATTATGTCTCCTATTCTGGTTTGACTCCTCCCGCTTTTGCAATGATTCCGCGAATCTCAGATGCCAACTCCTGGCTCTTTTTCAGTAGCCCAAGAACATCCCGCCAATTTTTGCGGTGCCTCTGCCACATCTCCGGTCCCGCCACGGCGGCAAAGTCTATCTTTGTGGGCTGCCGCCACGCTTCGTATGCGGTGAGATGGGCGATACGGTCTTTGAGATCAGGTATCCCCCGGGTCGTCGGAGAGCGAGGGGCAGTTCCTTCCATCCAAGACCGCCAATGCGATTTTCCTTTGGATTGGTTGCATTTGCCGCAACTGGGGACCAGATTCGCTAGCTCGGTTATATAACCGGTAGGTTCTTGATTACTGATGATTGGGCGAAGATGATCCCATTCGGTCTCTTTGTCTCCACAGTAAACACATTGAATGTTGTTCGGGGACATGCCTAAAATTCCGAGAGCTTCGATTTCTTCAGCTTCGGTGGGGTCGATGATCGGAATGATGGCACTGATAAAGGCATTTGTGATGCTTGAGGAACGTCCAGCAACGCTCATCAATGCTGGGAGTCGACAATATCTGATCCTCTTAGATTTGCGTCCTTGCGAAGAAGCTATTTTTGCCCTCGGTCAGAAGTTCCGTAAGAAGCCCCACTAAATTTCGGCCGATGTGACCGATGAGTGCGGCCACGAATCGTCGGAACGTCAAGGCGGGATCCGGTTCGGTTTTTTTTGGATTTTTCCCTTTAGTGGATATGATAAACGCTGTGGCACTATAAAGTCTTTCCAGGACAAGGCGTTGGCAAAGGGTTTTATAACGGGAGCTGTACGAAATCCCTTGGCGGGCTGTGGGCTTTGGTCCAGGGGCCTTGAAAATGGGGTCCACCTCGAAAAAGGGTTCCTTGAGAGTCACCGGAGAATGGACTTCAGGGCAGTCCTCCAGAAACACATAGCCCAGAAAAGGTGTAGGAGAGTCGCCGAAGCGTTTTTCACGGAATGCTTTCCAGAGGTCCTCAGCACTACCGATGGCTTCCTCTGCTCGATTATTGAAGTTATTTCCGAACGAAGGACCAACCTGGGCCTTAAATTCTATAGAAGCGAGCAACCGTCCCTGGTTAAGGACAATCATATCCCAGCGTTTTTCGGGACGATAATAACCGGGAAGCTCTAATTGTTTTTTTGCTTTCACTGTCTCGCTGCTCTCGTTTTTCCCGAGCTTTATAGTTAGGTCGGGTATGCCGGTGTCTTTCAATATGTCGGCGATCAAAGTTTCAAATGCCGCCATATGCCCGCCGCCAGTCACAGCACCACGCGTCCCCGCATCCACCTTTCCCGCGAGTTCCTGGCGAGAGGATTGGGTATGTCGCGTTACCCAGAAATATTGGACCACCTTCTGGAGGCGGTCCTCCAATCCCCGCATAGCTCGCTCAATGTCCACGGTGGCTCCCATTACTCGGGAATGCGGTCAATTCCATAAATCTTAAAGGCAATACTGTTTGCAGCTGTCACATCTCTATTGCGGAAGGCCGAGATAAGCCGTTTTTCTTGTGATCGGGTAATGGATTTGGGATTGGGCACCCGAATTTTTCTCAAATACTGAGCCTGCATGCGCAAGTAACCGCCGCGCATTTTTACTCCGTAGCATTCCACGAAGAAGTTGCCCACGTCGCTCATGAGGAGTGCTCCAAGTACCTCCAGGTCCCAGCCTGTGGACGTGATGTGGTAAAGGTTGTGGTGGGGGTAAGTCTCGCCTTGATCCAGGACGGGATGGATGACGCTTTTAATGTCAGGGATATAAAGTTTTGATTTGGTGAGGAGGGCGTTATTGATTCGATCGATAGTCCTATACCAAGTCTGAGGGTTCTTTTCGGCCACGTTTCTTCCACCCAAGGCTTCTTTGTGCCGCAGAAAATAACTCTCCAGCTTGGGATACTGTTGTAGGTCCACAAGCCCTTTACCGTTCCATGGGTTCACGAGGAAATGCCCGCTCCAACGCACTTCTCCCGTATTCAGATCTGATGTCAGGGCAAGCGGCAGCAGGCG
>JADKIY010000008.1 GCA_016722575.1 Elusimicrobiota bacterium
CCCGCCTCGATTCCCTCCCCCGCGATTCCCTCCCCCGCCTCGATTCCCGGCCCCGCCTTGATTCCCGACCCGCCTCGATTCCCCGCCTCGATTCCGGCCCCGCCTGCTGTTCCCGGCCCGCCTTCGCTATGATCGATCGCGAGGCCGAGATCTCGACGAGATCGAACCCCACGGTCCCCCAGATCGCCGTCAATTTCAATGGTTATCGACAACAACCGAATTCTTTTTGTATGCCCTCTTTATCAAGGTCAGCTTTTGTGATTTTCAGATTCCTTGTCCCTCCGCCCGCCGACGGGCCTCGGCCTCGAACGTCTCCTTCATCATCGCCACGAAACAGTCAAAGGCCCCCGGGTCGCCTTCACCTGGACCCGGTGCTTCGCCTCCCACGCCTCCCGGTTCTTGGCGTCAACCACCATCTCCAATCATTGACTCTCGCTTGATTTTTCCACGGTTACCTCCATTTGCTGACTCAAAACAGAGCGCCCCCGCTTTACGTGTGGTCGGAAACGAGGGCGCTGGCTCCTACTTCTCGACGAAGGAAAAAAGCCCCTGACGGAAGATTGGTTTCCCAATCCCCCAGCCCCGTCGGGGGATAGTAAAATCCTCGCCTGATCGTGTTGGCGGGGACGCATGATCGTGCGGGCTGATTCGCATGCCCATACTATAAATCAGATTCGGCCGCGAGTCAACAACCTTTTAAAAGATTGACAACTCCGTTACACCATTCAGGCGTCAACCTTCTCCCAAACCCATCCACGACCAGCCTTCCGTAATCGGTATTGATGGCACTTGTGGGCGGACGTCGTGAGGTTCACTACGGGCCAACCCGTTTTCGTGATGAGTTCCTTTTCTTTGCGGGATCGTTTCATGCCTACCTCCTCCAAAAAACGAAAGAGAACCATCGCGCCCGGGCGCAGTCCGCCGGTGACGCCGAGGCAGAGGTCGAGGCGGCCGCCAACCGTCACCCCGGCCCACGCCGTCCACCCCGACCGGTCCCCGGGTCGGAAGTCCAAGAGGCTGGCCCGGCCACCCACCGCGGCGCCCGCGCCAACACGGCTCCGACTTCGTCATCGCGTCCGTGGTCGTTACGACAGGCCCCCGGACTTCCTCGCGGATGACTTCCTCGCGCCCCTCCGTCTTGATGGTTCGGGTCACGATCCTGACCCGGCCCTCCACGCGCACGATTCGGAGCCGTTGCTCGGTTTTGGGGTGGAGGTAAACCAAGGCGTTCGCGTTCGAGGGCGATGGATTGGAGTCGGACCTGGACCAGAAGAACAAAGACCACGCCGACGCGGTGACGGCGACGACGCGGCGCCAATTAACGGGGGCAGGCTTAAGAGGTCGCCGATTCGCAAGGAGTTTGTCCATTACGGTGCCGCCGCCAACGAGGGCGGCCGCCGTCGTCGTCGCCCACACCCAATTCCCGGCCTTGATCAAGCCAGCTATCAAAAGCGCGTGGGCGCTCACAAAAAGCCAGAGCCCGATCCCGGCTTTCCGGGAATCGTTGAATAGGAGTATGTCGAGGATGCGCTGGCCCCGCATCATGACACCTTGAGTTCGATGTGTGGAATGTCTTGGACTTTCCACGTCCCGCCCCATGTCAGGTTCAATCCTTGCAGATGATCCCGAGCGCCTGGTAGGCCTCCGGGGCCCAATTAACCTTCCCGCCGGACAGGACAGCCACGTCAATCGCCTTGGACGGGTAACTGTTGTGGTTCGATTTCTTCTTGATCCCATCCACCCACGTCACGATGTTGCCCTTGGTCGTCCGCCCCTGGGCGTATAGTCGTTGTTGTTCCGCGACCGTCCGGTGTGTGCATGTCAAAATCAGGTCGTTCCCCGTAAGGTCGTGGAACCTCTGCTGGATCAGGGCCCACTTGCCCTTCAGTTCCCGATCCGCGTCCGATATGTCCCGGCTCGTTGCCGGCCGCTCCACTTCATTGCCCATGCCTTTTCCCTCCGAAGTGTTCCTCGTAGAACCGATCCGACTGCGCCAGCCTCTGATGCAGGATCACACGGTAGACGACGCCACCACTGGTGTGGTGTTCCTCGACCGTCGGTTCGCACCAGCACCCCGCGGGTCCACCACCAAGCGTGTGCCGATTGGCTTCGTCTGGATAATAGACGTGCGCGTCCTCATAAGTCAATGGGTTTCCCATAACTTCCTCTCCCGGTCCTCGGCTTCCGCCCGTTCCTTTCCTCGATACGTTTGATACAGGCCCCGCAAAGCTTTTCCCCGGCGCGGCCCTCCTGCGGGACATCGCTTGTCCGCTCCCACGTCTCCGCGTCCATCGGACACCGGCAGGAAAAGCAGAGGGGGTCTTGGTTGGTCATGGATGGCTCGGGGGGAGCTTACCGAAATTGTGCGCCCACTCCAAGAACCGGTGGAGGTTGTTGGCAAGGAAACTGAAGAGGGCAATCAGGGCCCCCCACGCCGTGAAGAGGGCGCCGAACCACCACTTGTGGTCGGCCTTGTGTTCGTCGATGTCTTTCTGGGCGTTCTCGGCAACTACTTTTACGCTGGTGAGTTCGTCGATACGGGCATGGATGGCGTCCACCTTCGCCTCCACGCGGTCGTCCCGCTGCTGCTTCAGCATCCGCGCTTCTTTTTGGTCTTCTATGTGCGTGTGGAACTTGCTGTCCAAGGCCGCGCTTCTCTCGGCGATCTGGGCTACTTTTGAAACTAAGGCACTAAAATCCTCACCCACGTCGAAACCTCCGCTATCAGGAGTGGCCGTTCTGTTGCGCTATTGACAAATTAACGTTTCGATATAGAATAAAACCATGCGCGCCGAACTTGTCCTTAAATGGGTTGTTGTATTCTGCGCCCCATTTGTCCGCGACTTCCGGGCCCTTTCAACCTATCCGACTACATCATCTGCGTTCTCTTCGTCGTTGTCGTCTACAAGTTCATGAAGTTTCTTTTCTTCCTCGTCCACAAAACCGTCGACGGCGTAAAACACCTTCTGACTTAACGCGCCATCTTTCGCGCCTTCCTTTTCGACTCCCTCGCCAAGAGTTCATCCTTTCTAGATTCAGCCATGTCGCGCAGACGTTTGGCGTATTTCTCTACCTTCTCCAAAGCCTCCGCGCGTTCCTTGTCGGAGTCCGCCAGTAGGCTCCGGGTGGATGTCTTATTAAGAAACTGATACGCCTTCGACCGCGTAAGACCAAGTTTCCCGGCGTTCTCCTTTAACCACCGCATGTCATCGTTCAGCGGTTTCTTGAAACGCCCGCGGCCCATCCACCAGTAGTAGAACTTCCCCACCAAGGGGATGCTCTGGACGACTTCCAGGCCCTTCTTGTCACCCGCTGTGCGGATATCTTTCCAGAGTTGATCTACCAGCGGGACCGGAGGAAGAATGGTCTTTAGACCAGCCGACGCAATCCCTTCCTGGCGCGCCTTGTAGAGGGTCCACTTTGAAAACCCCACCAACTTCAGGATGTTGTCGGCAACGCGGTCGGACAACGTTGTCGTCCGACCAAGGAATAAATCCTTCAATTCGTCAGCGCCTACGCCGGCCAAGAGAAGGCTGACAGTCATGGCAACAAGCCGTCGCGTCCCTATGATTTTGTTCTTCAGCCCGGGCTCCGCCATCTTTTTGAAAACCTCCTGGCGGAACGTATCAATTTGACGGAGTTGGAATGTTTTGAGGGTGTAGAAAATTCTTCCGTTGCCGCCGCTTAGGTAAGCCTTTGGGAGTTCCGTCATAGCCTTCGGCTGGACGCCAAGGATTTCCGAGAAAGCAATAAATTTGACCAAGTCCGTCACTTCGCCAGATTTCAAATCCTCGATGGCTTTCTGCGTGTCGGGGCCGACCAGGTTGCGAATCCTATCCATGAATTCCGCACCGGCTGTTTCTTGTTGGCTTTTGACTGATACTTCTTAATCACGGAATTGATGAACGTTTCGGCGGTGATTTTGTCCAGTTTCGCAAGTCCGGCCGCCCGCAGAATCTTGGAAACGAACACGGCGGATTTCCGTTCGTCACGCAGCTCTTCGGCGATCTGCTCAAGGCCCAGGTCTTCCAGCGTGATCTTGGACCCACCGATTAAGGCGCTCCCCAGCGACTGAACAACGTTGCCGGGCGCTCGGTATACTGAAGTCCCAAGATCCTGGAGTTGCGTCAGCGCCGAGATCGCATTTCCCATCGTCATGGCCACCGTCGCATCTTTATATGCCGCCAAGGCGCCGTGCATCGATTCTTGTTTGAAATAGGCATTCAGGATTTCGCGCAGACGCTTCTCGTCCCGGGCATCTTTCAGAAAGCCTTTTGTCCTCATGTCCATTACGTAGTGGCCGATCGACTGATCCAGTTCGTCTACGAATAGGTCTTTCCCACCCCTGCCAAAGAATCGGCGGGCCTCAATGGCGTGGTTCATGGAAGAGATGTATCGGACAACGGCATCGTCAAACCGGCGGAAATGCTGATTCAGGTCCGGGCCAATCACTTCGACTTCCCGTGTCTTCATGTTCGGCGTCCGGGCAAGCGCGATCGCACCGTTCTGGTATCCGCGCAAGTAGGAGTTTATTAGGGCGACCTTCTCGTCTTCGGACAACGGACGGCGCATTTCGTCCTGTTTCATCGAAATCAGTTTCTCGATATCGGGCCACTTCTTGTCGTTTTTCATTGCTTCCAAGAATCCGGCCTGGTCTTTGACTACCCGCGGCCAGTAGTCTTCGAGATAGCCGACGTCGTAGCCGACTTCCTTGGCCCGGGCGTGGATGGCGTCCAACGTCTTCCGTGCGGCCTTATACTCGGCGTCCAGGCCATAGGCACTGACCAAGGAACCGATTTTAGGAGCGTCCCCGTTCTTCAGCGCCAGGTCGAGATCGGCCCTGTCCTCCGGCCGCATGGCCCGCGCTTTTTCAAGGAACGGAAGGACGGATTTCGTGTCATCGTTCCTAGTCAGGCCTTCACGATACGCCTGGCGACGGAAGGAAATGCGGAGCATGGGGTGGATGTCGGCCAGAACGGATGAAATCGGCGTTAGCAGAGATTCGGCCTGGTCTTTAGCTGATGTCGCAACGTTCCCGATATCCCGAATCAAACTGCCAGAACGCTGCATCGCGCGGTTTTCTCGTAGACGGATTCGTCAACGAGGCCAGTCTTTTCGGCTTGGTAAAGGATGCTCGGATTCTTTGGGTCGAACGCGCCAGTGTTGCCCGTGGCGGATTTTATTTGCGTTGGGTTAAAAACAATATAGTGTTTTGCCCCATCGTCCATGGCCATCGACTTGCCCATCTTCCGACCTGAGCCGAATGTCGCGTCAGCGTCCATAATGATCCCGTCAAACCCGGCTTCCCGATAGACTTCCTTAACGAATTCGTTGCTTGCGAGGACTCCGTTTTCATCCTCGATGTAGGCAACTTTTTCGCTATTACGCATCGCCTCTTCAAATTCTTTTGCGCTAAAATCCCCAGGTTCCAGGTTCTGCGTAACATCACCCCAGATGGCCTGACCATCAACACCAAAATTACCTGCGGCACGTAACACGGATTCATAAAGGCCAACGCCAGACCCGGACTCCTCACCGCTTTCCTCGTCAAAGTTGATTTCAAACCTCGTTGCACCCGGTCCGTCAATAATGACCGGATTCTCCATCCGGACATATGTTTCAAGAACCGTCTGGCCGCCGCCTGTAAGTTCTTTGCGCGCTGTGGCTCTCGCCTTATCCATCGCCTTCTCATACCGTGTGCTGTTGAATTTTGGCTCGGTCTTCCCGTCAAACATCTCCTGGAAAACACGTTCCGCGCGAAGTTCAATCCGCTGAGCCAAGTCTGGGCCTTCGCCAGCATAATTTTTCGTTACATCACGTTTGGAGTCTGTGAAGTAAAAGGCTTTCCCGTAGTGGTTTTCGATGTTCGCCAGGTCCGTCTTAAATTCACTGAAAGAATGGGTCGTCCCATGATAAACCACCAACGGCTTCCCGCCCTGGGACATGGGCTTGCCGTTGTCGGTGACGACGGAGTCGCCGAACCATTGCTTGAATTCAGGGGTTTGGGTTTGATCTTTGCGTTCGGCTTGGTAAAGTTCACCCTGGCCACGTTGGTTTGTCCCGAAGCCACGAACGCCACTGGCATCCGAAAACCCGCGTTGTTTGTCCGATTGGGCGGGTGATCCTTTTTCATTACTCAATCGCGCACTCTCTGAAAGTTTTGCCTTGGCTTCACGCACCGCATCCGGGAAATTTAAACCCCTCCTCTTCCCATCAGCCACAAGGCGTTCAAACGATAAGACGACATTCTCTTTTGTCCCAGGGAACATATCCTCGGAATGGTAAGACACCACGCTGCCGGTACGTCCTACAACACGCACCGCCTTCCCTTCACTGATCCCCCTGAACACATCATCCGCAGTCCGCCATCCATTCCCTTTGAAATAGGACCGCAGCCGTTCCAGAAACGCCGAAATCTTGTCAAAAATCGCCTTGATGGCCGTCCGCTTCTCTTTCCCGGTCTTGCCTTTCTCGTATTTG
The DNA here is from genome assembly GCA_016722575.1 of Elusimicrobiota bacterium. NCBI lineage: Bacteria > Pseudomonadati > Elusimicrobiota > Elusimicrobiota bacterium. The sequence continues at coordinate 6,481 of JADKIY010000008.1, forward strand.
GCAAAAGATTCTGCGATGTTTTCTTCGGTCCCAAACTTCGTCTGAAGGACAGCGTATTCCTGCTTGGTCAGGACATTAGTCGAAATGACGTGGAACGCCTCATGGTATCCGGTCCCGGCGTGGGCGCCGGAAGCGAACTGGACAAGGGCCTTCACCACGGGATGATTCTTGATCGGAAACGTAGCCCCTCGGACGGCGTATTTGTCGGCCTGGAATTCGGTCCCATACCCCTTCTGAAAGGCCTCCTTGTCCACCTTGATCGAGTCAACGAACTGGACAAACGTTTGGTCGGTGATCTTGTTGGCCGTGATGATCTTATTGAACGCCGAAACGGCGTCCTTTTGGCCCTGCGTGATACTGCTCTCGCGGGCAAAGGCAACGGCCTCGCGCAACGGCATCCCGGCGATCCTTGCCTTCGCCAAATTAGCGGTGTAATGTTCTTTGTTTGTGGCCGGCGCCTCGGCGCTGAAATCAGGCTGTTCCACTTGGAAATCGAATCCGGTGTCCGATGGCCCTTGCGGCTCAATGCTGGACTCGTAGTCGTGTATGCGAAGGGCCTCGTCCATATAATCCACGGCGTTACGGGACGGATTTGCGGGGGCTTTAAGTCTTCGGAGTGCGTCAAAAATGTCTTCCGGGCTTTTAATCAGTCCCGTCTCGACGGCGTCCTGCGCGACGACGTCGATCGGCCGCCCATCTTTTTTCTTCATCCAGACTTCGAGGGTGTTGTATTCACCCATCACATCACGCTGCCCGGAGATGATCTTGGGCGGCTGTAAACCTGGACCGATCAAGTCCTTCCACTGGTTGAACACGTCCCTGTCGAGGTTATACTGCGACACCGCCTCGTTTCGTATCGAATGGGCCATGCGTTGAACGGTATCCGGCGCCGCTGAAAATCGAACGTCCTCCGCCGCGTTCGCTTCTTTCTGCGTCGGAACTTTGAATATGTCCTCTTTCAGAAAATCCGGTTGAGTGATTGACGTTTTGGCCTTGTTAATTTCAGCCACTTTGTCCAAATATGTCCGCATCTCCGGCGACATCGTCGGTGGTGGCGTAGGAGTCTCGCCAGGGCTTCGTAGCCGTGTCCGTCATGTCTACCCCAGGGCCACCGCCTCCGAACGCACTCCCGCCAGCAAACCCAAGGATCGACCCAACGCCGGCATCGGAAGCCACTTCTTCCCAATCGACCTTCTCTCCCTTTGAAATCTTTTCAATGACTGTCTGTCCACCTTCCTGGAACCCCTCGGTGGGCATCGCCATCAGCGATTGCCCAAGTCGCGTTTTCGCCTCTGGACCGAACCCGATCGCGTTCGTTATGCCCAACAGAATGATGTTTTTCCAAAACGCTCCAAACGATCGTTTCGCCGCGTCCTCTTTATCCATCCCCTTTTGGACCAAGTCGTTGTAGACGCCGCCCTGCTCGGTGGCGGATTCCAAAACGGTGGGGGTTGCGATTTTAGCGGCCTTTGCGATCATGGCCGCATACGCTCCAAGGCGCGGGAGTTGGGATATCGCCTTCTCCGCGGCCATGCCCGGCACCCAGAACGCGGCCATGCTAGCAGCCCCCTGCGACAGCTTGTCGCCAAACGTCGGGTCTTCTGGGGCGATCTTGACCGCCATCTCGTTCAGTTTCGCAATGGCTTTATCGAACCCACCCAGAACCTTGCCGTCTGCCCCAACGAACCTGGACATCGCGGGAACGGCTCCTGCCATACCAGTGATCGTTGACACACCGGAAGTGGCGATGTTTCGCGCCGTCCGCGCCTGTTGTTCCTGGGTGATGTTCAGAAAATCCGGCGGGCTATTCAGTGTCTCGACGACGGCCTTTCCTACAATCTCGGGGGTCGCCTTGCCTAACGTTCCACCGAGATCCTCGACCTTCTTCGCAATGGTTTGAACGATAGACGGCGCGCCAGTCGGCGCTTCCGTCTCCACGTCCGTCGTCCCAAGAATCCGCCGGATCATCTGCCCGTGACGGTTCGGATATTCGACGATGATAGGTGCTCTGGCCTTCTCCGCCGCCAAATAGGCTTCGTTCCCGTTCTTGAACGTTTGAACAGGCGTTCCCTTTGGCAGAGACACCTTCGTCGAATCCAATGAAATCACCATCGGCCTCGGCTTCGGCTGCGGTGGCTCCTTCGATTCTGGCTTAGGTAGGCCAGGCAGTTGGTCGATCTTTGGCGGCGTGACAGGTTTCGTCAGTTGCCCTGGCCCAAGGTTCGGGAGAGAGACAAAAGGGCTGGCTACGCCCATTTCGGGATCTCCCGAATCAACTGATTCCCAGGCGTCAGCTTCGCCGACAACCCTGGAACACATCCGGGTATTTCGTCTCCAAGGCCGAGGCCATCGTTTTGGCGTCGAGGCTCTTGTATTTCGGGTATTTGGCCTTCACCGGTCGATGACCACCAGGGCTTCCTTCGTTCCCTCATCGGGGTGTGCCTTGTAGAAGGCGTCGGTTCGAAGCGATTTCGGGACAAGAGCCGGCGGCACCGGCGCGTCAGGCGCATAGGTTTTCAGATACCCGAACTTGTCCGGGTATTTTCGCGCCAGGGCGGACGACAAGTTGGTATCGAGAAGTCCCGGCCAAGTGCGGATACTTCTCGCGGACTTTGTCCAGGACATCCGGACGACGTTACCGCGTCTTCTTCGCTCCTGAAAAAACTCCTTGATTCGGAATCAAAGAGTCCCATGGGTTAGAAGTTTCCCTCTCTGTTCGGCGTCCATCCTGGCTTGCTCAAGGATTGTGTTGCCACAAGCGACAGGTCGAGCCGCTTTTATTTAAGCGTGTCTTTGAAAGCAGAGTCTTCGAACAACGTCGTAACAGGAATTTCCAGTTGGTCGTTTAGAGTCTCCGCCAGCAAGCCTCCAAGTCGCATTTCTGAGGATATTGCCTCGCGACCAAGAAAAGAGGATAAAAATAAGAAGCGATCTTTTTTTCATTGTCTTCCACCCCTAGATTGCGAAATGAGCCAAATACCCGCGGACAGACTTACTGCCATCAACCTGTCCAGGCTGAAACAGCGCCAGATAAAAACAGGTCAACGTTGATGAATTTCGTAAGACCCCAGTTTTGAGCTATAGAAGTCATTTATGGACCCGTGTTATCTACGCCCCACCAACTAGAACCGCCTCCAGCGTCCAGAAATTCGCTGATCTAACCGGCTTGTCAATTCGCAGTCGTGGCATTGCTTGGCCCGTCGACAATAAATCTAACGGTAGCCGTTCCGCCTTCGATTGCGAGTCGAAGGATTGCGATTTCGTCGCTAGAACTCCAGCCAGTGATGGAAGCTGGTGTATAGGCAAACCCACTCCCGGAAACGCATTTGGGCTTGAAAACTTTGAATAATATGGCAAGGTTATTGCGCGCATTTGCCAACGTGTAATCCGCCGCCCCTCCAAAACGGTTCCGGTAGTTTTTGGCGCCGTATACGGAAATGGCAATGACGTGAAAGTATTTTGCTGATGTTCCTCATCGCGTGAGCGTTATTTTGTCCCCAACGTTGTATTTTCGCTGTCACATCGCCAGACAACGACAGTGAATGTCGTTGCCGAAGCAGGATAAAAGAGTTTGATGTGTTACTCGGCAGCCTTTTATCCTTAGCGAACCTGAAACTTTGGCGGCGTTACGCTGTCATCCGCAAGCTTTGCCGTTGTGACACTCGCGTTTACAATCTTTGCGTGGAAACACTATTGTCTGTCGTTGCATAGCATCGACAAGTCCCAGGAAGACCGGGACTATGCTAATCGTCCTCAACTGGAACAGTCTGTATCTTTAGAGCGCCTTTACCTCGCTGTTAAGACAAAGTTGAGATTCGTGGATGGCGCTGACGCCGTATCCCCGCTAGACGGTGTCCATTTATATTTCGGATTGGAGGTGTCAGCCCCTGGGAATGACCCCTGCGACGTCAAAGCAGTCTCGATGTCCATTTTCAACTCGCGGATTCTGTTGTCCCCGTTGCTTTTCGCTTCGCTCCCTGCGGGAGTGGTTGTGTCCCAGGTCATTTTGGCCTCTTATTCCAGATTGATTTCTGTGTCTTTGATCGGGAAATCTTCGTTCCCGGTGTCGCCAACGTATGAATCGAACCCGCCAATGTAGTTTTTAAGCAAGTCATCAGCCGCTTTCAGAGCGCCAGACTGCTGCAATTCCATGCTCGTCGGGTTATATGGGATCGGCCGGTCCATCATGTCCCGCGTCTGTCTTTCAGGATGGTCACGGTTATATATCTTCTTCGCTAGCTCCTCCCGCTTCTCGCGATGTTTGCCGCCTGGGACGGAGTCATCCCGCCCTTCTCTTTTTGTATCGTTTGCGAAACGTCATGCTCATCCCATCTTTCCCCATATTCATCGAAGGCGCGTAATCGTCCAAAAACTTCCCCATCTTCCCGACGTTCGTGACTTCGCTCGGCGTCTCGAACGCCGGTTTTGTCACCACTCCGCTGGCAAGGCCGCGGGCCGCCATGATTTCCTCGGGGTCAGGAGGGATCAGGCCAATGGCCTTCGCCATGTTCTTTACCTGAATCTGGTTTTCCCTCTGCGCCTGAATCTTTCCTAACTCCTCTTGCAGGCCAATCATTTTGATGTAGGCGTCCAGTTGGCCTTTCTGCTGTTCTCGGCGGTTGTCAATCCCACCGCCAACGCCCATCAAGAACCCTTCGGCAACGCGGGCCGGCGTGTTCGGACGTTCTTGTTTCCCGCGCTGGCGCTGTGCCAGTGCGAGGAGTTCAGTTAGCGTAGACATTTCCGCCTCCGAAGTTTTCCATCCATCCAGGCGGGAGTAGGGAAAGTTTCGGCGGAAGATAACCACTGCTCCCGGACGCTGAACCTCCACTACTTCCAAAGGAATTCATTAGTCCATAGCCGCCAAGAGTAGAGAGCATCGTTAGAACCGACTCGTAAGGGCTTGCACTATACGTCTGCCCGGGGTATCCGCCGCCTACCGACTGTAGTGCCCCCACCTGCCCCTGCTTCTCGCTCTGCTTGCGTAAGAAGTCGGCGTAGGATGCCTTAGCTTGAGAATCAGCCAGAGTTCGGTCAAGCCCGCCGTATTGGAACGCGGCTCCGATCCGGCCCCTGGCTGATGCCTTCCTGGGCCTGGCCAAGGCTCGCGGCCATCGGGACCGCCGACAGGCGACGTTGGGCGAAGGCGTCGTAAAGCTCCGCCAGCTTGTCGCTCTTTTGTTTCATCCCCTGCTCTTGGAGATTCCCAAGCCGTTTCATCGTGTCGCGGCTGTAAAGACTGCCACCAAATGCGGCCGACCGTTTAAGGGCGTCCGTGGACTCAAGCGTTGCCCGATCCACGTTTTCGGAAAACCCCTTATACAGGCCTCTCTCGTTATATGGGTCATACGACGAATTTGCGGACAACAGGTTCTTTAATTCCCCCGAAGCGGCATCGAACATTTCTGGGTTTGCGCTATTCAGAAGTTCCATCAGCTTGCTTTGCCCGGCAGTTTCGATGTTCGACTTGTCGTAATTCCCAAGGGCGCCGTCGTATTCCTGCCTGGCCGTATAGTTCCCAAGCTTCCCGGTCATTCCGAATTCACGCAACTTGTCCCATGCGTCAGAAACTTCCCACGGGACCTTGTTTTTCTTCGGTTTTGCTAATGCGCTCCCGATCGCCGATGCGGCGGTTAGGGCGAGAGGAATTACAATCGGGTCCATGTGTGTCTCCTAGAAAACTATCAAGCGGTAAGTCTTGCTTGCCGCGTCCGACCGAAAATACAGGGTCGTGTCTGTGTTCGCGGTTGTCCCGTCGTAAACTGTCCCCGCGCCAGTCTGTCCATAAACGATCCATCCCGTAGGCGTCTTGCCGAGCGTGTGGCTTACTGAAAATTCAGTCCCTGGCGTTACGTGGCTCGTCACCGAAACAAGACGGCAATCAACATTGTCCTCAAACTTAATCCCGCGATTCAAAATCGAGTCCAGGTTGATGTTCATGTCCGTCAGTATTTTGACGATGTTCCCAACGCTGAACTTTTGATAGGCGGTCACAACCGCATCTCCCTGGGGCCAGCCTTGACGTAGTATTTCTTAAGCGTAAAGCCTTCGTCGGCGGTGTCGTTTGAGAACCTGAACCGGATCGAGGAAGACACGACATCAAACCATGAATTGACAGGGGCGCTGTCAGGAGGATAGTCCGTGTCCAGGGTCGCCGTCCCGATGGTTGTCCACGTCGTCCCGCTGTCGGTTGAATAGTCAATGTCCACGAAGTCCCCTTAGCCCAAACCTGCAAACCCGTCCACCGCATGAGGCGCCCTGTCTCAAGGCCAAAATCCTCTGCTATGAAATCCTTGGTTTCGTATTGAGCGTCAATGGCCACGGCGTTGTCTGAACTGGTCGCCGTGTCTCGGAACGTCGAATTCCCGGACGAATCACCAAAAACGACTACGGGGTTAAGCGATTCAAGGTTTATGTCGTCCCACCGCGTCGCGTCGGAATCCCACGTCCCGGAGTCGCTGTCCCATGATTCGTCATCCGTGTCAACGTAGGTAGAAATGGATGTCGTGTTGGCCCGCGTGTCTTTGAACCAATCTCCGGTCTTGTAGTTGTATTTGTAAATCGTCCCCGGCGTTGTCTGGTCGTCCATTGGGACGGCAAGCCAGTATTCATCCAATTCGCGCACAACAATTCCGACGGACTTCCGAAGGTGGACGGGGTTCAACCCTTCCTGATTTCATCGACCACGTGGCTCTGGACGAGCGGGCGTTCTGCCCGTCGAACAAGTGGACGCCATCGTTGGCAAGGAATATCTGCCCTCCGTTCGGCAACTGCCTGACCGTCTGGTGCGCCGCGGCGCCGATTCCAGTGCTTTTGCGCTCGAACCGGAACACCTCGGAGGTTGAAACGCCGTATCCCAGGTAAATCGAGGCTTTCCATGTGGACAGTGAAATAAGGACCCACAAAGCCGTCGCCATGATGTTCTCGCCGTCCGAAACCAAATCAGCGCTCCCGGAGTTCCCAATGCCCCATTCTTCGGGATCGCGGTGTCGCACCACTGTATTCTTGAAGGGAGACAGTCCCACCATCCGTCACATGGCCAAGGATTAGATACCCGCCGTAGGCAACCCATGTATTTGCATGTCGGCGGCGATCCCCCAAGCGTTGCGGTATTGCCGGACCCGATATACTTCCTTATTGGGTCAATGCCGTTCGTGAAAGTCATGATCCGCGAACCACCAGAGACAGGGAAAGCGAAATCGAACAAATCGTTCGTCGTCCCTGTTAGCGCTGCCCCGGTGACATCGGTCCAAGTGTCTGCCCCCTTTTCGAGCAATTCCACGCTCGTCAGGCCAAGACGTAAAAGGTAGGCGGTCTCTGCCGTCGGAAGTTCCGCGTAGGCCATAACCCTTTCGCCTAAGGATGCCCCGAGAACCGTTGTCCCGCAACGCTTCCTGATGATGTTCCGGTTCGTCTCCATATTCTGGAGAGCCGAAGCGTTTTGCGGGTCGATGAATTCCGCCGGGGCCGAAACATCCAGCCCGCGCACCGGCAGCAGAATTGGCTTCTTCTTAGTCGGCATTAGAAATCCTGATACTGGATCGTCCCGAGGACGCCGGCGTTCTCGGACTCGCGCGTCTTGGCCTTATACTTCGCCATCTCATAAAGTCCTTCGTGCTTCTTGGCCTCGGATTCTTCCCCCATGTCCCCATACATGATCGCAAGCACACCGTGTTTCAGGCATGTGCGATATCTGGCCGAAAACGGCACCGCAGTCGTCGACGCCAGAATGTCCGTCGTAACGGAATCGGACGTGCTGCTCATCTTGTAGGTGTATGCCGTTGAATCCGGCGGAGGACCGATTAACACCTGGGCTCCAAGAGACACCACTCCCTCGGATATCCACGGTAAAATGCGTTCGTCGGATTCGGGTATTTGACGTCGTATTCGCTCTTGAAATCTTATCCAACGGAACCCCGACGTCACCATCCACCATGATCACTGTCGATACCAGAAGGCCGAAATCAGTGTTAACGTCGATCTTGTATTCACCGAGGAAGCGATGGTGTCCGTGATCGTCCGTCCGTTTCAGCCTCTTGGTATGGGAACTCAAGGCGCATTTCGTGGATCACGTCGGTCAAGGCCGCATACAATTCAGTGTCCTTGTCCGTCCGCTTAAAGCGGAGTCCACGATGTAATCCCGTACTTGCTGGCCCGTCATCGCTGGCATGGCGTTCTCCTATTGAGTCAACGACGCCCCGGTCGAATCCACGGTGTCGGTCACGTTCCACACGAGGGCGTAGTTCGTGTCGGTGACAGTCCCATCGGCGTCCAGCTTGGCGTTAAGACCGGCTAGGGACGCAATGGCGTTGTCTAGGAACTTCACGCGCATCCCTTGGCTCATCCCGCTAGGGACAATGCCACCGAGAGACAACGCCCACAATGCGTTGTAGTTCGTGTCGGCGACGCCGGCGTCTGCGTCCAGTTGGGTCAAACAGGCGTTGAACTGCGTCACGAAGTTCGACGCGAACGCATAGAATCCTGCTTGGCTGTTCCCGAGGCTCCCGTTCGCCGTTTCATACGTCACTCCTGGGACAGTCGCGGCGCGCCCGGAAACGTAGTTGGTTCCGCTGACCGTTGCGTCGGAATCAAGCTTAGCCAGCGCACCGTTGTAGTTTGTCAATGGCTTAAATCAGCGTCGCCAGATCATTCTGATGAACGCCGTTAGCGTAAATTAAGCCCATATCGTTTTCTCCTTTATTTAAAATGCGCTTAAAATCGGCGGGGATTGCTCCCCGCGAACCCAATAAAGGGTTGTTGCCGATGACGAGGATCTCGCCAGTGGCGCGGTCCAGTCCGTCGCCACGGTTCCCGCGGCGGCGGTGGTCACCGAACAGTGATGACGAGGCCGGGTGAGTCGTGAAAATACCCGGTAGCGCCGCATCAAAGCCACCGGTCAGCTTCGGAAAGAAGTGAGGATTTCCGAAATGCCGTGAGGGTCGCCTGGGTCAACGTGACGGTGTCGAAGCCGACCCGGCACGATGGTCAGGTGGACAACTTTGTAGTCACCAGCGAATTCGGTGACTTTGCTTAGCCCCCATTTGTTCTCGAAGTCGAAGGACTTTTCAACCCACTGCCCAGGCCCGCCAGCAGCTTGCGCGAACCCAACCGCCTGACGACCGCACAGAAGGCTGCGGTAGCAGTCAGCGGCGGCCGAGGTCCCGCCAGAAAGCGACCTTGTCGGTCGCCATGACAGACACGTCGATCCAGGGGCGTATACTCGTGTTCGTGGACAATAACGCCGTCCCAGATGCCAGGGGCGCGGTGAAATCGCGTTCTGATCCCCACGGATATCGGCTTCTCGAATCGCGCGGCTCCACGTCGGATCCGTCTTCAGGTCATAAACCTGTCGAGGATGGACGAAGAGGACGTAGTAGTCTTTCCCGTTGATCGAAGAGGACGGATCATAGGAGACGCAGCTTCGCTTTCACGCGAGCCTTGGAGATCAAGGCCGGGGTGATTTTGTCGGACGTGGTGAGGGCGTCGATACCGCCGGTGTTGGCGGAATTTATCTCGGTTCGAAGAGCCGACCCGGCTTCGTCGGCAGGAAGTTGTCGGGGTGTTGCTCCTAAGCATTCGCTGATGACGCTTCCGCTAGTATCAACCGGGGTCGTGCTTTGGACGACACCAGTTTCAGGAAGACTTGCCGTTCAACGAATTCCTGGAGCCGGGTCGACAGTTTGGACTTCGCATCCAGAACGCATGATGTAACAGCCGTTCTTCTGCTCATCAAGCCGCCCTTCGGAGACGGACAGCGTTACGCATCCGGTCGATGACGACGGATTAACAGTAAGGGATAACCGATTCCTCCGTTCCTTCCAGTTCCCCGTCGCGGAAACACCGGGGCGGTCAGTTTGGAAGTCAAACCAAACGTCACTGTATCCCTTTTCTTCTTCAGGTCGCTCATGGTTTGAACGATGGCGTTGTCGCCCTCCCCATCATCCCGTTTCTGGGGGAAATGAGGTTATCGATGACGTCTTGAAAAAGCTCTTTTCGCCAAATCTGGTCGAAGAGCGTCAAACTGCTTACAGAATTGGCCATATTGGCGCTCCTTTGGTTTACATCCCTCAAAACCTCTCGCGGGCGGCATTCGGGCAGTTTCATGCATTCCGAGTTGGCGTCAATTTCGCCGCTTGCTTCGGCGTAGATCATCCGCTGACACTCGACGAGACCCATTCCCCCTGGGAGAGGCGCTCAAGACGCTTCCCCGCGTTCTCGATCATCCGTTCAACTTCTCCGGCGGAACTTCACGTTTCGAGAAACCTACTCTCTGTTGCGATACCCAGGATGTAAACGTCGGAGTCGTAGATAGTGTGAGCGGTGTTTTCTGACCCTTGTTCCCATTTGGACGTGGGTTGTCCTATGAAACCTTCTCGGCGCGGGCTTGGGCCAGTTCGGTCATGTCCTCATCGCCGTCAAATAGTTCAACACCTTTTCAGTATTTCCTTAGCCAAATCGGCCACGTCGTCGAAATCATGAATTTCTCCTGGGCTTCAACTTCAAACTCGGAAGACAGCGCCTTCAACTGTTTCGCCTTCACCACCGTCTCGGCCTTTGCGTTTTCTTCAGCGTCACCCTTGTCCTTCTCCCGCGCGCTTCTCAAGGTCAGCAACTGTCAGAGCTTGTCTTTGGGTCCCTTGGATTCCGCCCACGGCTTATCGTCCAGCAAGTCGGCTAAGGTTCAAATCTTCTTTTTCAGCGGCTTCAGTTCGGGCTTCTTGTCCATGATTCGCTTCTCCAGGTTTTTAACGCGCAACTGGAGGTTCCTTTCGGCTTCCGCCCGTTGGCGTTTCGTTCGTTCCTTCTTCCGTTCCCAATAAGGGACCTTCTCGTTCGGTGA
>JADKIY010000009.1 GCA_016722575.1 Elusimicrobiota bacterium
CCTGACAGGCAGCACGCGCTGGGCGGCGTTGACGATCGCCGGGGCGACGGGCAGCAGTACGGCGCTGGCGGTCTGACCCTCACCGGCAACGACGTCAGCCTGGGCAACTGGCGGGCTGGCGGCCGGAGTGAAGTGGCGCGAGCACGCGTCACCGCGGCCGACAACGCCGGACCAGATCCGGGCTCGGTCACGCGACGGGGACCACCTACAACCAGAACCAGCTGGCCTGAACGCCGGCGCGGCGACCAATGCCGATACCTGAAGTGGCCGGCAGTGCAGCGGCGGCCTTGACCACCATCACCACCAGCGCCGACACGGTGACGGTGACCGGCGCGGTGGATCTGAACGAGGCGCAACCTGACGGTCGAACAGCACCAACGCCGGCGGCGACGCGCGGGGGCAGAGGCGGCGTCAGCTTCAACCAGACCATCGACGGCGCCGGCGCCTTGACCCTGACAGGCGGCACGCTGGGCGACGTGACGATCGCGGGGGCGACGGGCAACAGCTTTACGGCGCTGAGCAGTCTGGGAGCCTCACCGGCAACGACATCAGCTGGCAGCACGCATCGGCGGGCTGGCGGCGGGGTGAGGTGGCGCGAAGCAACGTCACCGCGACCGACGGCGACGGACCGGATGCGGGGCTCGATCACGCTGACAGGACCACCTACAGCAAGAACCAGCTGAGCCTGAACCCATGGCGCGGCGACCAATGCACATGCAAGTGGCCGGCGGTGCAACGGCAGCCTAGACCACCATCACCACCAGCGCCGACACGGTGAGCGGTGAAGCCGGGGCAGTGGATCCAGACGCGCGCACCCTGACGGTCGACAACATTCAACGCCGGCGGCAGGCGCGGCGGGGGCGGCGATCGCTCAGCCAGACCATCGACGGCGCCAGCGCCTTGACCCCTGACGGGCGGCACGCTGGGCGACGTGAGCGACCACGGGGCGACGGGCAACGCACGGCGCTGAACGAGCGACCTCACCGGCAACGACATCAGCCTGGGCAACATCAGCGGGCTGGCGGCGGGGGAGTGGTCGAAGACGCGACTCCGCGACCACGACGCCCGGACCGGATGCAGGCTCGATCACGCTGACGGGGGACCTACAATGGAGCCGGCTTCGAGCCTGAACGCCGGCGCGGCGACCGATGACGTGCAAGTGCGGCCGGCGGTGCGGCGGCCAGCCTGACCACCATCACCACAGCGCCGACACGGTGACGGTGACCGGGCCAGTGGATCTGAACACCGCACCTGACGGTCGACTCGCACCAACGCCGGCGGCGGCGGCGAAGGCGGCGATCAGCAACCAGACCATCGGCGGCGCCGGCGCCTTGACCTGACAGGCGGCGCTGGGCGACGCGACGATCACGGGGGCGACGGGCAACGGCACGGCGCTGGGCGTTCGGGGCCTCACCGGCAACGACATCAGCCTGGGCAACATCGGCGGGCTGGCGGCGGGGGTGAGTGGCGCAGCAACGTCACCGCAGCCGACGCGCAGCCGGACCGGATGCGGGCTCGATCACGCTGACGGGGACCACCTACAACCAGAACCAGCTGAGCCTGAACGCCGGCGCGGCGACCAATGCCGTGCAAGTGGCCGGCGGTGCGGCGGCGGCTTGACCACCATCACCACCAGCGCCGACACGGTGACCGGGTGACCGGGGCGGTGGATCTGAACGCGCAACCTGACGGTCGACAGCACCAACGCCGGCGGGCAGCGCGGCGGGGGCAGCCATCAGCTTCAACCAGACCATCGCCGGCGCCGGCGCCTTGACCCTGACGGGCGGCACGCTGGGCGACGTGACGATCACGGGCGACGGGCAACGGCACGGCGCTGAGCAGTCTGGAGCCTCACCGGCAACGACATCAGCCTGGGCAACATCGGCGGGCTGGCGGCGGGGGTGAGTGGCGCGACCAGCGTCACCGCGGCCGACGGCGCCGGACCGGATGCGGGCTCGATCACGCTGACGGGACCACCTCACAGCAGAACCAGCTGAGCCTGAACGCCGGCGCGGCGACCAATGCCGTGCAAGTGGCCGGCGGTGCGGCGGCGGCCTTGACCCACCATCACCACCAGCGCCGACACGGTGACGGTGACCGGGCGGTGGATCTGAACGCGCGCAACCTGACGGTCGACAGCACCAACGCCGGCGGCAGCGCAGCGGGGCGGCGATCAGCTTCAACTGGACCATCGACGGCGCCGGCGCCTGACCCTGACGGGCGGCACGCTGGGCGACGTGACGATCAGGGGCGACGGGCAACGGCACGCGGCGCTGGAGCAGCCTGAGCCTCACCGGCAACGACATCAGCCTGGGCAACATCGGCGGGCTGGCGGCGGGGGTGAGTGACGCGAGCAGCGTCACCGCGCCGACAGCGCCGGACCGGATGCGGGCTCGATCACGCTGACGGGGACCACCCAACCAGAACCAGCTGAGCCTGAACGCCGGCGCGGCGACCAATGCCGTGCAAGTGGCCGGCGGTGCGGCGGCGACCTTGACCACCATCACCACCAGCGCCGACACGGTGACGGTGACCAGGGCGGTGGATCTGAACGTGCGCAACCTGACGGTCGACAGCACCAACGCCGGCGGCAGCGCGGCGGGCGGCGATCAGCTTGACCAGACCATCGACGGCGCCGGCGCTTGACCCTGACGGGCGGCACGCTGGGCGACGTGACGATCCAGGGGCGACGGGCCACGGCACGGCGCTGAGCAATCTGAGCCTCACCGGCAACGACATCAGCCTGGGCAACATCGGCGGGCTGGCGGCGGGGTGAGTGGCACGAGCAACGTCACCGCGACCGACGGCGCCGGACCGGATGCGGGCTCGATCACGCTGACGGGGACCACCTACAACCAGAACCAGCTGAGCCTGAACGCCGGCGCGGCGACCTGTGCCGTGCAAGTGGCCGGCGGTGCGGCGGCGGCCTTGACCACCATCACCACCAGCGCCGACACGGTGACGGTGACCAGGGCGGTGGATCTGAAGCGCAACCTGACGGTCGACTGCACCAACGCCGGCGGCAGCGCGGCGGGGGCGGCGAGCAGCTTCAACCAGACCATCGACGGCGCCGGCGCCTTGACCCTGACGGGCGGCACGCTGGGCGACGTGACGATCACGGGGGCGACGGGCAACGGCACGGCGCTGAGCAGTCTGAGCCTCACCGGCAACATCAGCCTGGGCAACATCGGCGGGCTGGCGGCGGGGGTGAGTGGCGCGAGCAGCGTCACCGGCCGACGGCGCCGGACCGGATGCAGGCTCGATCACGCTGGACGGGGACCACCTACAACCAGAACCAGCTGAGCCTGAACGCCGGCGCGGCGACCAATGCCGTGCAAGTGGCCGGCAGTGCGGCGGGCGGCCTTGACCACCATCACCACCAGCGCCGACACGGTGACGGTGACCGGGGGCGGTGGATCTGAACGCGCGCAACCTGACGGTCGACAGCACCAACGCCGGCGGCAGCGCGGCGGGGGCGGCGATCAGCTTCAACCAGACCATCGACGGCGCCGGCGCCTTGACCCTGACGGGCGGCACGCTGGGCGACGTGACGATCACGGGGGCGACGGGCAACGGCACGGCGCTGAGCAGTCTGAGCCTCACCGGCAACGACATCAGCCTGGGCAACATCGGCGGGCTGGCGGCGGGGGTGAGTGGCGCGAGCAGCGTCACCGCGGCCGACGGCGCCGGACCGGATGCGGGCTCGATCACGCTGACGGGGACCACCTACAACCAGAACCAGCTGAGCCTGAACGCCGGCGCGGCGACCAATGCCGTGCAAGTGGCCGGCGGTGCGGCGGCGGCCTTGACCACCATCACCACCAGCGCCGACACGGTGACGGTGACCGGGGCGGTGGATCTGAACGCGCAACCTGACGGTCGACAGCACCAACGCCGGCGGCAGCGGCGCAGGGGGCGGCGATCAGCTTCAACCAGACCATCGACGGCGCCGGCGCCGACCCTGACGGGCGGCACGCTGGGCGACGTGACGATCACGGGGCGACGGGCAACGGCACGGCGCTGAGCAGTCTGAGCCTCACCGGCAACGACATCAGCCTGGGCAACATCGGCGGGCTGGCGGCGGGGGTGAGTGGCGCGAACAGCGTCACCGCGGCCGACGGCGCCGGACCGGATGCGGGCTCGATCACGCTGACGGGACCACCTAACCAGAACCAGCTGAGCCTGAACGCCGGCGCGGCGACCAATGCCGTGCAAGTGGCCGGCGGGGCGGACGCCCTTGACCACCATCACCACCAGCGCCGACACGGTGACGGTGACCGGGGCGGTGGATCTGAACGCGCGCAACCTGACGGTCGACAACCAACGCCGGCGGCCGCGCGGCGGGGGCGGCGATCAGCTACCAGACCATCGGCGGCGCCGGCGCCTTGACCCTGACGGGCGGCACGCTGGGCGACGTGACGATCACGGGGCGACGGGCAACGGCACGGCGCTGGCGATCAGCCCCGGCAACGACATCAGCCGGGCAACATCGGCAGGCTGGCGGCGGGAGGGAGTGGCGCGAAGCACGTCACCGCGGCCGACGGCGCCGGACCGGATGCGGGCTCGATCCGCTGACGGGGTACAACCAGAACCAGCTGAGCCTGACCGGCGCGGCGACCAATGCCGATGCAAGTGGCCGGCGGTGCGGGCGGCCTTGACCACCATCACCACCAGCGCCCACGGTGACGGTGACCGGGGCGGTGGATCCGACGCGCGCAACCTGACGGTCGACAGCACCAACGCCGGCGGCAGCGGCGGGGGCGGCGATCAGCTTCAACCAGACCATCGACGGCGCCGGCGCCTTGACCCTGACGGGCGGCACGCTGGGCGACGTGACGATCACGGGGGCGACGGGCAAGGGCACGGCGCTGAGCAGTCTGAGCGTCACCGGCAACGACATCAGCCCGGGCAACGGCGGGCTGGCGGCGGGGGTCAGTGGCGCGAACAGCGTCACCGCGGCCGACGGCGCCGGACCGGGATGCGGGCTCGATCACGCTGACGGGGACCACCTACAACCAGAACCAGCTGAGCCTGAACGCCGGCGCGGCGACCAATGCCGTGCAAGTGGCCGGCGGTGCGGCGGCGGCCTTGACCACCATCACCACCAGCGCCGACACGGTGACGGTGACCGGGGCGGTGGATCTGAACGCGCGCAACCTGACGGTCGACAGCACCAACGCCGGCGGCAGCGCGGCGGGGGCGGCGATCAGCTTCAACCAGACCATCGACGGCGCCGGCGCCTTGACCCTGACGGGCGGCACGCTGGGCGACGTGACGATCACAGGGGCGACGGGCAACGGCACGGCGCTGACCGGTCTGAGCCTCACCGGCAACGACATCAGCCTGGGCAACATCGGCGGGGCTGGCGGCGGGGTGAGTGGCGCGAGCAGCGTCACCGCGGCCGACGGCGCCGGACCGGATGCGGGCTCGATCACGCTGACGGGACCACCTACAACCAGAACCAGCTGAGCCTGAACGCCGGCGCGGCGACCAATGCCGTGCAAGTGGCCGGCGGTGCGGCGGCGACCTTGACCACCATCACCACCAGCGCCGACACGGTGACGGTGACCGGGGCGGTGGATCTGAACGCGCAACCTGACGGTCGACAGCACCAACGCCGGCGGCAGCGCGGCGGGGCGCGCGATCAGCTTCAACCAGACCATCGACGGCGCTGGCGCCTTGACCCTGACGGGCGGCACGCTGGGCGACTGACGATCCACGGGGGCGACGGGCAACGGCACGGCGCTGAGCAGTCTGGAGCCTCACCGGCAACGACATCAGCCTGGGCAACATCGGCGGGCTGGCGGCGGGGGGGGGGGGGGGGGGGGGGGCACCCCAGCCGGGGGAGGGGCGGGGGGGGGGGGGGGGCGCCGGGGGGGGGTGTCGGGGGGGGAAAGGGGGGGGGGGGGGGGGGGGGGGGGGGGGGGGGCCGGGAAAGGGGGGGGGGGGGGGGGGGGGGGGGGGAGGGGGGGAGAAAAAACAAGAAAAAAGACCGGGGGGGGGGGGGGGGGGGGGGGGGGGGGGGGAGGGGGGCAGGAGGGGGGGGGGGGGGCGCCGGCGGCCGGCGGGGGGGGGGGGCGGGGGGGGGGGGGGGCGGGGGGGGGGGGGGGGGCGGGGGGGGGGGGCCGGGGGGGGGGGGGGGGGGGGGGTCCCGGTCCCCGGGGGGGGGGGGGGGGGGGGGGGGGGGGGGGGGGGGGGGGGGGGGGGGGGGGGGGGGGGGGGGGGGGGGGGGGGGGGGGGGGGGGGGGGGGAGGGGTGAGTGGCGCGAGCAGCGTCACCGCGGCCGACGGCGCCCGGACCGGATGCGGGCTCGATCACGCTGACGGGGACCACCTACAACCAGAACCAGCTGAGCCTGAACGCCGGCGCGGCGACCAATGCCGTGCAAGTGGCCGGCGGTGCGGCGGCAACCTTGACCACCATCACCACCAGCGCCGACACGGTGACGGTGACCAGGCGGTGGATCTGAACGCGCGCAACCTGACGGTCGATAGCACCAACGCCGGCGGCAGCGCGGCGGGGGCGGCGATCAGCTTCCAACCAGACCATCGACGGCGCCAGCGCCTTGACCCTGACGGGCGGCACGCTGGGCGACGTGACGATCACGGGGGCGACGGGCAACCGGCGCACGGCGCTGAGCAGTCTGAGCCTCACCGGCAACGACATCAGCCTGGGCAACATCGGCGGGGCTGGCGGCGGGTGAGTGGCGCGAGCAGCGTCACCGCGGCCGACGGCGCGCCGGACCGGATGCAGGCTCGATCACGCTGACGGGGACCACCTACAACCAGAACCAGTTGAGCCTGAACGCCGGCGCGCGACCAATGCCGTGCAAGTGGCCGGCGGTGCGGCGGCGGCCTTGACCACCAACCACCAGCGCCGACACGGTGACGGTGACCGGGGCGGTGGATCTGAACGCGCAACCTGACGGTCGACAGCACCAACGCCGGCGGCAGCGCGGCGGGGGAGGCGATCAGTTCAACCAGACCATCGACGGCGCCGGCGCCGGGGGCGGCGATCAGCTTCAACCAGACCATCGACGTCGCCGGCGCCTTGACCCTGACGGGCGGCACGCTGGGCGACGTGACGATCACGGGGGCGACGGGCAACGGCACGGCGCTGAGCAGTCTGAGCCTCACCGGCAACGACATCAGCCTGGGCAACATCGGCGGGCTGGCGGCGGGGGTGAGTGGCGCGAGCAGCGTCACCGCGGGCCGACGGCGCCGGACCGGATGCAGGCTCGATCACGCTGACGGGGACCACCTAACCAGCAGAACCAGCTGAGCCTGAACGCCGGCGCGGCGACCAAGCCGTGCAAGTGTCGACGGTTGCGGCGGCACCTTGACCACCATCACCACCAGCGCCACGGTGACGGTGACCGGGGCGGTGGATCTGAACGCGCGCAACCTGACGGTCGACAGCACCAACGCCGGCGGCGCGCGGCGGGGGCGGCGATCGCTTTCAACCAGACCATCGACGGCGCCGGCGCCTTGACCCTGACGGGCGGCACGCTGGGCGACGTGACGATCACGGGGCGACGGGCAACGGCACGGCGCTGAGCAGTCTGAGCCCTCACCGGCAACGACATCAGCCTGGGCAACATCGGCGGGCTGGCGGCGGGGTGAGTGGCGCGAGCAGCGTCACCGCGGCCGAGGGGGGGGGGGGCGGCGCCGGACCGGATGCGGGCTCGATCACGCTGACGGGGACCACCTACAACCAGAACCAGCTGAGCCTGAACCTGGCGCGGCGACCAATGCCGTGCAAGTGGCCGGCGGTGCGGCGGCAACCTTGACCACCATCACCACCAGCGCCGACGGTGACGGTGACCGGGGCGTGGATCTGAACGCGCGCAACCTGACAGTCGACACCAACGCGGCGGCAGCGCGGCGGAACGGCGATCAGCTTAAGCCAGACCATCGGACGGCGGGCGCCTGGACCCTGACGGGCGGCACGCTGGGCGACGGACGATCACGGGCGACCGGCACCGCACCGGCGCTGGGCAGTCCGAGCCTCACCGGCAACGACATCAGCCTGGGCAACATCGAGCGGGCTGGCGGCGGGGGTGAGTGGCGCGGGCAAACGAGCGTCACCGCGGCCGACGGCGCCGGACCGGATGCGGGCTCGATCACGACGAGGCCACCCAACCAGACCACGGCGAGGCCTGAACGCCGGCGCGGCGACCAATGCCGTGCAAGTGGCCGGGCGTGCGGCGGCGGCCTGACCACCATCACCACCAGCGCCGACACGGTGAACGGTGACCGGGGCGGTGGATCTGAACGCGCCGACCTGACGGTCGAGCAGACCAACGCCGGCAGCAGCGCGGCGGGGCGACCCCAGCGGCTGGATCCAGACCATCAACAGCGCCGGGCGCCTTGACCCTGGCGGGCGGCACCGCTGGCCAACGACTTCGAGACCGCGGCCAACACGCGCAACCTGACGGGCACGGCCACCGACGGCACCAACAGTCGACGGGCTGACGGCGACGAGCAGAACCTGAACGACAACGCGCCGGTCTTCGGCGCCGGCAGCTACACCTTCGGCTACAACGAGAACCAGGTGGCCGGTGCCGTGCTGGGCACGGTGACGGCGACCGACGCCGACCTGACCACGCCGACCTTCAGCATCACGGCGGGCGACCCCAGGGGCTGGTTCCAGATCAACGCCGCGGGCCAGATCAGCCTGACCGCGGCGGGGGTGGCCTCGCTGGCCAACGACTTCGAGACCGCGGCCAACACGCGCAACCTGACGGTGCAGGCCACCGACGGCACCAACAGTTCGACGGTGACGGTGACGCTCAACGAGCAGAACCTGAACGACAACGCGCCGGTCTTCGGCGCCGGCAGCTACACCTTCGGCTACAACGAGAACCAGGTGGCCGGTGCCGTGCTGGGCACGGTGACGGCGACCGACGCCGACCTGACCACGCCGACCTTCAGCATCACCGCGGGCGACCCCAGCGGCTGGTTCCAGATCAACGCCGCGGGCCAGATCAGCCTGACCGCGGCGGGGGTGGCCTCGCTGGCCAACGACTTCGAGACCGCGGCCAACACGCGCAACCTGACGGTGCGGGCCACCGACGCCGGCAGCAGCGCGGCGGGGGCGGCGATGGCTTCAACCAGACCATCGACCAGCGCCGGCGCCTTGGTACCTAACGGGCGGCACGCTGGGCGACGTACGATCACGGGGCGGCAGGCAACGGCACGGCCGCTGACCAGTCTGACCTCACCGGCAACGACATCGGCCTGGGCAACAGTGGCAGCGCTGGCGGCCCAGGGTGAGTAGCGCGACCGGCATCACCGCGGCCAAGACAGCGCCGGCACAGACGCGGACTCGATCACGCGGCCGGGCACCCCTACAACCAGAACCAGTTTGAGCGGCCTGAACGCGGGCGCGGCGGCCAATACCGGTGCAAGTGGCCCGGCGGCGCGAGCGGCAGCCTTGACCACCCATCACCACCAGCGCCGACGGTGACGGTGACCAGGCGCGGTGGATCAGGCGCCTTGACAGCCTGACGGTGGACAGCACCGCCGCTGGCAGCAGCGCGGCGGGAACAACTATCAGCTTCAACCAGAACCGTCGACGGCGCGGGCGCGCTTGACCTCCAACGGGCGGCACGCTGGGCGACGCGGGCGATCCGGGGGCGACCGGGCAACGGCGCGGCGCTGACCGATTTGACCTCACCGGCAACGGCTGACATCAGCCTGGGCAACATCGGCGGCGCGGCGGCCGAGAGGTCAATGGGCGCAACCGGCGTCACCGCCGACCGGCGACGCGCGGACGGGATGCAGGCTCGATCGCGCTGACGGGGACCACCTACAACCAGAACCAACTGAGCCTGAACGCCGGCGCGGCGACCAATGCCGTGCAAGTGGCCGGCGAGATGCGGCGGCAGCCTTGACCACCCCCTCTCCACCAGCGCCGACGCGGTCGGTGACCGGTGCGTGGATCTGAACTGCCGCACAGACCTGACAGTCGACAGCACCAACGCCGGCGGCGGCGCGGCGGGCGCCAACATCGGCCATCCAGACCATCGACGGCGCCGGCGCCTAGACCCTGACGGGCGGCACGCTGGGCGACGTGACGATCACGGGGGCGGCGGGCAGCAGCACGGCGCGCCCCGCCCCCCCCCTCCCCCCGGGGGTGAGGAGTCTGAGCCTCACCGGCGGCGACATCAGCCTGAGCGGCATCGGCGGGCTGGCGGCGGGGTGAGTGGCGCGAACTGCAGCACCGCGACCGACGGAACGCCGGACCGGATGCGGAGCTCGATCACGCTGACGGGGATCCACGAACCAGCCCGGGCGGGCTGAACACGCCGGCGCGGCGACCAACCGTACAAGTGGCCGAAAGCGGTGCGGCGGCGGCCTTGACCACCATCACCACCAGCGCCGACACGGTGACGGTGACCGGGGCGGTGGATCTGAACGCGCAACCTGACGGTCGACTTAGCACCAACGCCGGCGGCAGCTCAGCGGGGCGGCGATCAGCTTCAGCCAGACCATCGATGGCGCCGGCGCCGCCCCGACCCCCTGCCTAACGGGCGGCACGCTGGGCGACGTGACGATCCGGGCGACGGGCAACGGCGGCGCTGAGCCGTCTGAGCCTCACCGCCAACGACATCAGCCGGGGCAACATCGGCGGGCTGGCGGCGGGGTGAGTGGCGCGAACAACGTCCACCGCGACCGACAGCGCCGGACCGGATGCGGGCTCGATCACGCTGGCGGGGACCACCAGCAGCCAGACCAGCTGAGCCTGAACGCCGGCGCGGCGACCAATGCCGTACCGAAAGTGGCCGGCGGTACGGCGGCAGCCTTCGACCACCATCACCACCAACGCCGACACGGTGACGGTGACCGGGGCAGTGGATCGAACGCGCGCAACCTGACCGGTTAACAGCCCAACGCCGGCAGCAGCGCGGGCGGGGCGGCAATCAGCTTCAGCAGACCATCGACGGCGCCGGCGCCCCGACCCTGACGGGCGGCGCCGGAGCGACGTGACCGATCCACGGGGCGACGGGCAACGGGCACGGCGCTGAGCAGTCTGAAAGCCTCACCAGCAACGACATCAGCCTGGGCAACATCAGCGGGCGGCTGGCGGCCGGGGTGAGTGGCGCGAGCAACGTCACCGCGACCGACAGCGCCAGGACCAGATGCAGGCTCGATCACGCTGACGAGGCACCTACAACGAGACCGGCTGAGCCTGAACGCCGGCGGCGCGGCGACCAATGCCGTACAAGTGGCCGGCGGTGAAAGCGGCGGCCTTGACCACCGTCACCAGCCAGCGCCGACACATTGACGGTGACCGGGGCGGTGGATCTGAACGCGCGCAACCTGACCGGTCGACAGCACCAACGCCGGCGGCAGCGCAGCGGGGGCGGCGGTCCCAGCTTCAACCAGACCATCGACGGCGCCGGCGCCTTAGACCTGACGGACGGCACGCTGGGCGACGTGACGATCACAGGGGCGACGGGCAGCAGCACGGCCCTGGGCGAGCAGGCCTCACCGGCAACGGCGTCATCCTGGGCGGCATCGGCGGGCTGGCGGCGGGGGTGGTGGCGCGAAACAGCGTCAACGCGGCCGACAGCGCCGGACCGGATGCCCGGGCTCGATGCGCTCACGAGGGACCACCCACGGGAGGGACCAGAACCAGCGGAGCCTGAACGCCGGCGCGGCGACCAATGCCGTGCAAAGTGGCCGGCGGTGCGGCGACGGCACCCCGTCCACCATCACCACCAGCGCCGACACAGTGACGGTGACCGGGGCAGTGGTTCTGAACTGCACGCGCAACCTGACGGGTCACGACAGCACCAACGCCGGCAGCAGCTGGCGCGGCGGGGCGGCGTCAGCTTCCAGCCCGGACCATCGACAGCGCCGGCGCCTTGACCCTGACGGGCGGCACGCTGGGCGACGTGACGATCCGGGAGCGACAGGCGGCAACCGCGGCCGCTGAGCGATCTGATCCTCACCGGCGACATCAGCCCCTGGGCAACATCGGCGGAGCTGGCGGCGGGGTGAGTGGCGCAGGCTGGCAATCACCGCGACTGAAACAGCGCCAGCCCGGACCGGATCTGAGGCTCGGTCCATGACGGGACCACCTGTGGAACCAGCTGAGCCCTGAACGCCGGCGCGGCGATTAATGCCGAGTAAAGAGTGGCCGGCGGTGCGGCGGCGGCTGACCACCATCACCTACCAGCGCCGACACGGTGACGATGACCGGGCGGTGGATCTGAACGCGC